>DATFNI010000130.1:0-2217 GCA_035266485.1 Balneolales bacterium | reverse complement strand
CTTTACCAAGGGGAAATTACAGATCAAATATATCTAAGAGGCATTGGTAATGATGATTATATAAAGGCTACCGAAGCAACCTATACAATCCACCCTGACTCGACATTTACATTATACCGGTACCTACAATCTAAGTTGTTGAGTGACGACAGAACTATGATTAATGTGATTTATTCCGTAACAAATAAACTCTATTCATCAGGTTCCGATCAATTCATATCTCAGAACACAAAAATTTATAAGACCATAGTGGGCGACACCTCAAAAGTGTTTATTGCAGACGGAGACGACAATACAAAGTTGTTTGTGCCACAATCGGAAGGTTATTTGATTTATTCCGTAAACGACACTTTATATGAATATATATATAATAATTCCTCCGTTAGTAAGCTCACTTATGGGATGAATCCACGATTTACACCTGATGGCAAGAAGTTTTTGTTCCAAAAAAAAGATAATGACTTATGGGCGTTTGACCTAAAGAATTCTACGGAAAAAGAACTATTGCAGGATAACGAGAATATCCTTGGATATACATTTACGCATGATCAGACAAACGTTATTTATTTCACATATAGTGAAATGATACTATATAACGTGCAGAATGGCACAAAAAAGATTTTACGAACCCATGCGACTGGCTATCCGGGGATTTACTGGACACGTCCTGTGATTTTAAATAAACAGGACGATATTTTGTTTTTACAGTTTAGAGAATTATATAGCGATGGATGCTAATTGGAATCATCATGAGACGCTTATCTGTTATATTATTCATTTTCCTTACTTCCTGTTTCAATCAAAATGGTTGCTTTATGGCGTCGGGTACATTCTACCACTTTTCCATAACCGGTCAGGTACCCGATTTTAATATGGCATTAGGGGATTCCATTTTCATCGACATGTCCAAATATTGGAAAGGCGATATCGGATGTAATAAAAGAAAATATATTCCTGATGTATTAAAAGCGAAGTCGTCGTCGGACCTTTTTGAGCTTCGAACAGCCAACAAGTATTTAATCGTTAAAGCAAAGAAGACTGGTTCGTCAGAAATTGCCGCATATGCAGAGGAACTATATGATACTGATTCTTGTGTTAAGTCAAGCGAATCGAAACCAATTAGATTCAGAGTAACTGTCGGGTCAGGGTCAGGTGCACCCTTTCAGCATTCGATCAAGGACACAATCGGTAACTGGCTTCTTAGAGTAGAGATAAACCCGAAGAAGTTTAACTATGGAGATACCGTAGCTGTACGTGCAATCGCATTAGACACCGCAGTAGTCACTAACCAGGGTTTTTGGAAATATGACTTCACATGGCTTGTGGATGGCAATAATCAGATTATTTCAACTTTGGGTGATGATGACTATTGTTACGCGGGATTTCAGGAATCCACATCAAATTCTATTCAATTGATTGTGATGGACTCAACAAAAGTCATTAGAGGATTTGTTCATATCAAAAATGGAGACGGTACTGAGTTAGAAAACGGACTTGGGTTTGTAATTAAATCGGAGTAACACCTGCTGCTGAGGCGCGCTATTTTATCAGCCAATCCTAAACGGCCATGGCTGTAGAATAGCCAGAGATGGTCTTCCACATCGAAATGAAATTTATTATGCAAGTTTTACCTGCATCTGGTTGTCCGATAAAATGTAAGCACTGATAATCATTACGTTTAAAGTGACCAGATGAAAAAATTACTACCGGTACTTCTCGTACTTTTTGTAACCGGTTTGTCTTTCGGCCAGTCAAGCGATCCCATTTTAAGCTCGTGGCTGCTGAATACAACGGGTGTAACCGGTTATAACGGACTCCCTGCCAATGTCCAGAAAGTGCAGTACTCCCAGGATTATGTATATATAAGCAGTTCGGGTATCCCCGCCTACTCCATCGGTCCATGGCCCGGTGATCCGAACCAGGCGTCCGATCAGAGTTTTGTATTCCAGATTCCCCGGAACCCGACAGAAGAGACCGGCACGAAAACATTCACGCCACTCGGTACAATCGGGGTGCTTATCAACGGAGTGGCTATCTTCAATGCTGAGGATGCACATACGTATAACAACATGGGTATCTGGCATCGCAATGCCGTAGTCGTGGAAGCTTCCAGTTTTGACACTTGCCTCGGGCATCCACAGATGCAAGCGATCTACCATCATCACCAAAACCCGGGTTGCCTGTACAAAGCCAATTCCACCAATCACTCCCCTATTC
>DATFNI010000129.1:0-5373 GCA_035266485.1 Balneolales bacterium | reverse complement strand
TTTCATATGATCTTGCACTGTTTGATATGCGAGTACGTGATATACTCGTTCCATACCAGGGGAGCAACGAACGAACCTATTACCAAAACAGGGGAAAAACGAAACACTTGGGAATCGAAACAAATATAACTTGGCAGCCTTCATCAAAATGGAGGTTCGCCCTCACATACCAATATCTCGATGCTATCTTTGAGTCAGGATTTTCTGAAAATTCAATTTCCATGATGGGCTATAAAGTACCCGGTATAACGCCTAATCGTGGTGCGATGAAAATCAATTACACCGGACACGGATGGATGGCATCGAGTGATGCAGAAATGGTCGATTCCTACTTTGTTAATAATGCCAACACCGTCCGTAACGGATCATATGTCGACTGGAACGCCCGGTTCAGCCTCATCCACTGGCGGCCGTTTGACAGGGTTAGCGTTGATCCGTACCTGGCAATTTATAATCTGCTTAATTCACAGTATAACGGATCAGTAATAGTGAATGCCACAGGGGGACAATATTTCGAGCCGGCAGCCGGGAGGCACTGGGCCGCCGGTCTCGCAATCACTTTCTATTGAATCATTTGCCCGTGTACATCACGCGCCATACGGTACCGTGGGCATCGTCCGTGATGTACAGCGATCCGTCGGGCCCTTGTGCCAATCCAACGGGACGGTGTTTGGCCTGTCCCGGACTCTTCAACGTATCAACTCCTGCAAAACCTGTTGCAAAATCATCCCACTTATCTGACGATGGCTTATCGCCGGAAAATGGTACGAAAACCACCTTCCCGGGTGCCTGCGGCAGGGGTGCACGGTTCCAGGATCCGTGGAAGGCAATAAATGCCCCGTTTTTATATTGAGATGGAAACTGGCTGCCGGTGTAGAAAAGGAGCCCCAAAGGTGCCCAGTGCCCCGGGAATGCCATAATCGGATCATCATATTGCGATGCCCTGCCTACTTTTTTGCCGTTTCCGCCGTACTCGGGTGCCAGAACTCGTTTGCCCTGGGTCTGATCATAGTAAGCATAAGGCCAGCCGAAGTTCGACCCATCCTTGACCAGCATGAATTCCTCAGCCGGAAGTATGGCACTTTGCTGGTCATTGAAATATTGGGGCCACAACTGTGCCAGCTGGTCGCGCCCATTCTGGACGACGTACAGCTTATTTACCTGATCATTCCAGGTAATGCCCACTCCGTTTCTGATGCCGGTGGCATAGTGATGTGCTTCCTGCTGCGTCTGTCCCTGCTTGTCGGCTTTGAACTCCCATACCCCGGCCCTGGTCTTTAGCTGGGGACAGGGATCCATACCCGGAACCCCTTTGGTGCGTTCCTCTTTCTGACATGCATTTGATGGACTTCCGATGTCGACATACATATTTCCATTGTTATCAAAAGCAATCGATTTGGTATGATGATCACCTCTGGACGGCAGGTTGTCCACGATGTGCTCGGGCGGGCCTTCGGGCACGAGTTGACCGGGTGTCAGCTTATATCTCCATACTGCTGTATCGGGTGCAAAGTAAAGATAACCGTCGTGTATGGCGATACCGTTGCCACCACTGGCACCGAAATGTTTTATGATATCCGGCTTGCCGTCGCCATTGGTGTCACGCATAGCTACAATACCACCCCCATCTTTCATTCGCTCCAGGGCCACATAAATATCGCCATTGTCACGAACTGCAATATGCCTGGCCTGTCCCAGGTTGTTGGCCACAATAAGTGCCCGGAACCCAGCCGGCAAGGTCAAGCCACCATTGTCGCTGTCAAATTCAATCCCTGATTTCCCTTTTTGAGAATGATTATCCGCTTTTTGATTTCCGCAGCCAGCTAAAACGAACGCAAGCGGCAGGAGCAAATGGACCAGGAGACGACTCTTTCTTATAGACATGCTGCTAATTTTTTAGTTAACGGTTACTGTTTGTTTCAAACGGAAAGGAATCGTTTACGTTCCATTCCTAATCAAATACCGATATTGATCTCTTTCACTTCACAGTAAATGTCTTATTCTCTGTGCCAACACCGGTTATGGTCAGTGATTTCCACTCCCGTGGTAATATGCCGCCCTTTTGTTCGATGCCATTATCCGTAATAGTAAGACCACCGAAACCGGCGAGGACACTTTGAAGCATACCTCCCGCCCCGGTTGCGAAATACGGATTGGTACCGCCAGCGCTTTCAGCCAATACTCCAAATGGCGGAAGTTTGTTGGGAACAAAACCTTTCCTGAACAATTCGTAGGCTTTTGATGAATCGCCGAGCCGCGAATAGAGCAATGCCAGCACGGAATAACTCATGGCCGGGCCTTCTCCAATTCGGGGTTCGTAATAGGCCAGATCCTTCTTAATGGTTGCCTTATCTGTGATTATCTGCAATGGATAGGAGAGCAGATTCACATCAGCCTGTTTGATCTTTTCACCATGATACTGACTAAATTCTTTAACGGTACCGTCTTTAAAGCGAAGGATAGGAATGTTATCCGCCACTTCATTCCATGCCGGATCTGCTTTTTCATCCAAAATCTTTGCTGCTGAAGCGGCAGCTTTGAGAGCCTTGATTGCGGCGCCGTTCGTAAAGGCATCGTTATCTATATTTTCCGCCCACTCGTCAGCTGCAACCACATTATTTATGTTGTATTTGCCATCCGGTCCTTTTTCAACGCGACTCACCCAAAAATCCGCTACGTTTTTCAGGATCGGGTACCCTTTGTTACGCAGCCATTCCTTATCGTGAGTCACCCGATAATAGTTCCAGGCAGCGATGGCGATGTCTGCTGAAATATGCTGCTCATACGGCCCGCTCAGTGCCCAGACCGGTGTCGCTTCCTGACCGGTATCCGCCGATTCCCATGGGAACATCGCCCCTTTATATCCATGGCTGCGGGCATTCTGTTCGGCGGCACCAAGTCGATTGTAACGATAATCCAGAATGGATCGTGCAATTTCGGGATGCAGCATCAGGAGGGGTGGATACATCCATATCGCCGAATCCCAGAAAACATGACCATTATACCCAAGACCGGACAGCCCCATCGGCGACAGGCTGTATCCCGAACCGGCCCGGACAAATGAATACAAATTATAAAGGCAGAAACGGACATCGCGCTGGTCCGAAAGATTACCATCAATTTTGATATCCCCCCTCCAGAGATTGTCCCATAATTCATCATGTCGCTTGATCAGTTGATCGGTACCCGCCAGCATGGCATAGATGCTTAGCCGTTCAGCCGCATTCCGGGGATCGGCATATTGGGCTGTCGATGTCTCGCTGCCGACTACTGAAAAAGTAAACGACTGCCCTTTCTTCAGCTTCTGAGTGAATCGTACCAGGTGCATGTTCTGGTCCCATTCCTCATGGATGAGTTTCGGCTGTGGAATACCGCTGAAAAGATAACTGCACGATGCGGCCACAGTGTGTTTGCCCGTTGGGCTATCTCCAACTGAGGTTAAAAGGGGGATTATGGCGTGAGGCTTTGTGATCTCCGAGTAATAGTTGTGAACGTTGTGAAGAATGTCGGGAGCCTGAATAATATTGGCCGGAGATACCTGTACGTCCTGGTTTGCCTTGATTGTTAACTGAATGAGACTTGTAAACGGCAGCTCACGCAGGGCGCGAAGAGTATATGTCACACTTACTTTGTTCCCAACGTCGAACCGGGCTGTAAAAACGGCCTTCTTCATATTAATACTCTGGGTATAGTGGGATATATTATTTATCCCTACCCGCTGCCCGTCGACATCGAGAGTCATATTGGCAAAGTTGAATCCCTTTAAAATATTGGAAACCCTTCCACGGCCATAATTATCATAGACGCCGTTTAAGACAACATCCTTGACAGTCAGGGGATCCGAAGACGTCACCAATCCCAACATTCCGTTTCCGACTGTCAGGCCGTAATAGTCATTGGGATTAATGTGATCTGCATTTATTTCCCATCCGGAAGACATTTGGGATTGAGCGTGTAACTGGCAGGTAAGCAGACCTATAAACAAAAGGGTAAATAGATTCCTATAGCATTTCATTGATTCTCCCTGGTCATCAAATGTATTAATGTATATACGAGATATAATCTGACTGATTTTATGAATATAAAGAAGTCAGTCATTTTACCTAATAATACTTTAGAATCAGAACTGGTTTTCCATTTTCGTAACAACTTTTTTCAAGTATCCACATATATATCGAAAATCATTACAGATAGTTTTTAGGGGTAAACAAAAGAACTCTTTATCATCATTCACCACACCATAATCTATTCAGCCACAATAAGTTACGTATTACCACACGCCCGTTTACTCTCCCGGCCCAAACCCTAAAATTGATCAGTGAATTAAAGATATGAATGGACTCGTATCACGACATTTTCAATTTTTTTAGAAAGGAGAACTTAAGTAATCATGAATACACGGTTAATAGTTCAAAAAAAAATAACTCGTTCAGTCCTTGCACTGATCGTATCTGTTGCACTTGCTGGTCTCACTGCCTGCAGTAACCATAACAATTCTTCTTCGTCTGAAGGGCAGATGGAGGTAAAGCTACACGATGCGCCTGCATTGTTTGGAGCCGTGCAGCTGGATATACAAAAAGTTGAAGTTAAGAACTCCAGTTCAACCAGCGACACTTCATGGGTAACCATAAGTAATCAGCCTCAGACTGTAAATTTACTGGATCTGACAAACGGAAATACCAAGATCATTGCATCTTCGAATGTAAAATCAGGAACTTATACGACATTGCGTCTTGTGCTGGGAAGCAATAACAAAGTAGAAGTAAACGGTACAATGATGAATCTGAATCTGTCGAGCAGTGCACAGGCCGGTGTAGATGTTAACATCAATACACAGGTAGATGCTCAAAACAATGCTACACTTTTGCTTGACTTTGATGTTGCCCGTTCGATTACATCCGGCCTCACAGGATCTTTTACGCTGAATCCGGTGATTACAGCAACGCAAGAATCTAATTCCGGCGATGTCTCCGGACAGATACAACCGGCCAATGCCATGACGGCTGTCTATGTGAAGAGTGGTTCGGATACCGTCTCGTCCACTTATTCGGATACGACCTCCGGTGATTTCAAACTGATCGGTCTTGCGCAGGGTAATTACGACGTTGACATTCATTCCATGAATTCGACGTACTCAGACACCACTATATCCAACGTTTCTGTGGCAGCGAAACAGGAAACCAAATTAGGTGCTGTCGTTCTTCCTTCAAAGTAACGCATAATTAATTCTATTCTTTATTGACAATTGCCGCGAAGTCCCCTAACCCCACGAACAAACGGTTACATTCGTAGCCCCAACAGACTTCGCGGCTTATTTTATCCCCTCCTTTTCCTTAGCCCCAAAAGTCCTTCACCCCATTATAACGGATAACT
>DATFNI010000128.1:0-4959 GCA_035266485.1 Balneolales bacterium | reverse complement strand
TATTTTGCCCAGTTGCAGCAGAACCTGGTTACGGCCGCGAATAACGGTCAGATTCTTATCAGCCCGATCGGGGACGATAACCTTCAACCAGTATTATCCTGTGCCCCCAGATGTCTGGATACGCATTACCTCTTCAGGAGTTGATACGAAATATAACCTGACAGGTACAGGAAATATCAATTATTATAACCCATATAGAAAAGATTACAGTATAGTAAGTGTAGATCATGACCACGTTACATTTAAAATTCAATACTGGGACATTGAAGCTTATGACTACCAAGGAGATCCCACCCCCAACCCGTTCAACCCCACAACCGTATTGAACTACTCGGTGGCAGAACCGGCCCATGTCAAGCTGATGATCTATAACATCCTCGGCCGCAAAGTAGCCACGATTGTCGATGAGGATCAGGTCGCCGGGAAATACCGTAAGATGTTCAATGCCTCTCAACTGGCTACAGGTATATATATCGAACGTATGATCATAACCGACAAATCAGGTAAGGTTACCCAACTGACCAAGAAGCTACTGTTGATGAAATAAAACATAATTGGGAGGTTAACTCTCCAAAAGTTTCGAACTTTTGGAGAGTTTTTACCCCGGCAAACTTGCAGTTAACCGTTAGCATTATCACTTTATAGAACATGAAAGCCCTTATGAACATCCTGACGTTACTTATCCTGTCGCTGGTTCTTTCCTGCCAGCATACCCCGGTCACCCCCAAGCCACCGGTACCGGAACCCTATTTCAAATCCGGAGAATACGGCGGTGATGCCATGCCGGGCACCGAGTGGATTACCGCTGCCTTTCCCAGCCCGGACGGACAAAAAATAATTCTGGTCCGCAACTGGACCCCCGGCAGGATAGGGACAGACCCCATGAGCCAGCTCTGGATTGTGAACAAAGACGGGAGTGATCCTAAATTGATTGCCACTGGAAGTGGGGCTGTGAGTTGGTCTTCGGATGACAGCAAAATTGCTCTTACTTATGCAATAGATCTTGATACATATTTATTTACTATTGACTTGCAAACAATGGAAGCCAAACAGTTAACTGGGAGAAAAGACCAATATTTCGACAAGTCGACAGTTTCCCAACCTATATGGTTTCAGGATGGAAACCGACTATTAGTCTCAGTGTGGGGTAAAGCCTATCAGCAGTCCTTTGAGCGCGGCTTATATATTATGAACCTGAAAACGGACAGTATTCGGGGACCGTTAGTCTCAATTACAGATAGGGGGGGGTTGGCGATAATGGAAAATATATAACCGGTCGAAAGTGGACTGCCCAGACTGATACCATGAATGCCAATTACATCCGGTATGATTTTACCACCCAACAGTGGCACTGGATTACCCATATAACCGATGAAACAGTCAAACGTTATCCAATCCTTTTGTTTCCCAGTCCCACTTCGACTACTGTTGTGTATTCCAGTATGGTGGATAATGCTCCCCAAATTTTTGACACCGATTCGAGTGGCACATGTGTGAGACAGCTTACAAAGTTGGGTGGTGAATTACCATCTTGGAGCCCCGACGGCAGCTACTTCACCTTCAGCCGGGACATCCACAAAGGTGCCGGGGCCCACTATATCATGATGAAGTGTACAGTCCCGGATTTCAAGATCACCCCGCTCTGGCCGGACCTGCCCGACTCGGTGCCGAAATTCCCGGCCCTGTCCACCCAGCACCCGATCGACCTATATTCGATTGTGCAGCAGAACAAGTGAGGAGGGAGCCTATTTCCCCCCCCCTAAAAAAAGTGAAGATGGTTGTCTAAAAGCGTAACAAGGCAACCTATGTCGGGCACGAGATTACGATAAATAACATATCGGACAGCTTTTGAAAACAAGAGCATCCCTCCTTAAGCAGCCGGCGGGATGCCTTAACGATTCACGAGTGATATCTTTTTCAATTACGGCATAATGACAAATTGAACAGGAGTCAAACAACGGACACGGACAGGTGTACCGTCTATCAATCCAGGATTGAATTTGGCATGCTGTATGGCTTTTGTAACCTCTTGGTCGCAGTGGATATGTAACGAATTGTGAACCCGGATATCTGATGTACTTCCATCCGGTTCTACTATATAAGAAACCACAACATAGCCTTCAACACCAGTCGCGAGCGCTTTTTTGGGAAAATTGATGGATACCTCCAACCTGTTTTTCCCATCTTTATAAGTGACAGGCTGATCAAGGCTACGGAAATCATTAATATATTTACCAGAGGGATCCACTACACTCAGCATAACCGGTGAGTTTTCCAGACTATTCACCCAATTTGCATATGTACGCGCGGCGTTTAATGTACTCCAATTCTCGTGTGCATCAGTTACTTTTTGGGATTGGGCACACAGTGTATTGGCACCCATTGAGAGAAACATTATGCCGATCAACGAGAAGAATGCAATAAACGCTTTATATGCAGAAATGAAGGTTCTCATAATTCCTCCCTGCATCCTATATATTTGTATAATATTTGTAAATAAGTATAATATTACCTGTCTTGTAATATTATCTCTCTCAATATGCGCTACCGGTTACAAACCTATAGCATATGTTGTAAGCTGGGTTCTTACTTTTCTTTTCGTAAAGAGAAGGTAATGTACCTTTTATTTAAAGGGTTATTTATATTATATAAAAAACAATATCTTGCGAATATATAGTTCCCGCCCTTCTTACAGCTTGATTACCATATAAATACCGAAATTGGCCACCTGTTATCTGTGTATCACCGATTTCTTACCATCTGCCAGGTGATAAAACAGGTAATTCATTAAGACAAAACGTTTTCCTTGCATATGGAAACAATTTTATGTCAAAGCAATTAGTTATTTAAAGGTGAATTGATTTTTGTGTACGAAGGTTAATTACACTAGCTGATTCCATTACCAAGAATTTAATTATCATGTCTGATTGCAAATGGTTTTATCCTAAAAAAAAAGGAGTATCGACGAAGTGGTTGGTTATTGCGTTGCTTCCTGTTTTCCTTTTCTCATGCTCCAGGACTAAAAGCGGTTCTACAGTAATAGCCGGGAATGCCCGGTTTGAATTCCTGACTCCCTCACTGGTGCGAATGGAATACTCCCCATCCGGACAATTCCTGGATGCACCAACGGCTGTAATTCAGAAAAGGAAATGGCCGGCTGTTAAGGTCGAGTCAACAAAAAAAAGTGGGTGGTTGACGGCAATAACAGGACAAATGAGATTACGTTATAAACTGAATTCCGGATCATTCAAAGCAGATAATCTAACGATTACGTGGCATGATACCACGGGCTCGCACTCCTGGCATCCCGGGGAAAAAGACAGTCTTAATTTAGGTGGGGTTTATCCCGATCTGGGTGGTATTCATAAAGGAGATCTTCCAAAACCAGAACCCGGTCTGCTGAGTCGCAGTGGGTACGCCTTCCTAAATGACAGTCACACGCCGGTATGGAATGAACAGAATCAGTGGATTGAAGCCCGTAAGCAAAAAAATAATCAGGATTGGTATCTTTTTACTTACGGGCGTGATTACATGAAGGTGCTGAACGAATATGCGGAACTGTCAGGATACATCCCCATGATTCCAAGGTATACACTCGGACCTTGGATCACAGATATGAATTTCGAATATTTCCCCAATTCGTATCAATCCCAGCAACCAGATTTTAAGAAGTACAACGAGCAGCATCTTAAAAACGAGATCCTGAAATTCCGGCATAATAATATACCTCTGGATATCCTGGTCATGGATTTTGGCTGGCACAATTACGGTTGGCAGGGGGGATATGATTGGAGCCCGTTAATCCCAAAACCCAAACAATTTTTGAGTTGGCTCCATGATCATGGTATAAAAGTGTCTCTTAATGACCATCCCGGTTATGCCGGTACCAAAGAGAGCATTTTATCCTACGAGGACAGCCATGCACCTGAAGTGTTGAAGGATCTCGGCCGTACAATGCCTCCCAAACCGACATTCAATATGGATCTCTCCAGCGGCTGGAAATTCGCAGTAGATCCGCATGATCGCGGTGTCAGCCAGGATTGGTTCTCATCCAATTATAGCGATAGCCATTGGAAGACGATCAAAGTCGGGAGATCGTGGGAAAACGCCGGATATAAGAATTATAATGGTATCGCATGGTACAGGAAATCGGTTCACTTGCCCTCCGAACTATCGGATTCGTTATATCTCTATTTGGGCAAGGTGAATAACTCGTTTCAGGTTTATGTCAACGGCCGTAAAGTCAGTCACAGTTCGGCAACCTATTTCCGTCCCACAACCTATGCGAATATCACTCCTTACATTAAGGCAGGTGACAGAAATGAATTGGCAATCCGGGTTACCGATGAACACGGTAATGGCGGGATAACAAGGACCCCGGTTGCTATCAGGGATACGAAACCGCCCAAACGAATTCACTTTGACCTCTCAAACAAAAAGCAGGCAGAAGTCTTTATGAATGATTTGCATAAGCCGCTGATAAAGGAGGGTGTGAATTTTTGGTGGATAGATGGCGGAAATGGAGCCGTGAGTATGCCCGGTCTGAATAAGCAGATGTGGACAAACCGTGTCTATTACGATTATACCCAAAAAGAAACCGGAAAACGATCGTTTATATTCAGCCGTTATGGTGGCTGGGGAAGCCAGCGCTATCCTGCGTTCTTCACTGGGGATACGCACTCGCAATGGGCGGTTCTTGCGTATGAGGTCCCCTTTACTGCTCGTGGCGGCAACGTGTTATCACCCTATATCACTCACGATATCGGAGGCTTCCATGGTGCAAAAATTCCTTTTGACTTGTATGCACGCTGGGTCGAGTTCGGCACATTCAGTCCGATTTTGCGTATGCACAGCGCTCATGAAAATCCCTATGAAGGGAATGTCCGTATGCCCTGGACGTACGGTAAAAAGGGGATAGACCTGGACAAGAAGTACTTTACGCTTCGAATCCAAATGATT
>DATFNI010000127.1:0-4634 GCA_035266485.1 Balneolales bacterium | reverse complement strand
TACTGTTCGCGGTATTCAGATAACAAACAAAGGCGACTGGTGGCCACGTATGCTGGTCATGAAGGCGATGGAATCCTACTACTCGGCCACCCGTGATCCTCGTGTCATCCCATTCATGACGAAGTATTTCGAATATCAGTTAAAGACTTTGCCGGAAAAGCCTATGGGATATTGGACATGGTGGGCCAAAGCCAGAGGAGGGGAGAACCTGCAGAGTGTTTACTGGCTCTATAACCGGACAGGCAACCCCGACTTGTTGCGTCTAGCCAGGATCATTCACGTTCAAAGCATGGATTGGGCTGATGGGTTTTTGAGTGAAAATCTGCCAAGTACTCATGGCGTAAACGTGGCGATGGCCATCAAATACCCGGCACTGTATTTCCAGCAGTCAAAGCAGCCACGTGATCTGGAAGCGGTCAATAAAGGCTGGTCAGATCTGATGAAATACGATGGAGTGGTTCAGGGCGTCTTCACCAGTGATGAAATGCTGCATGGCAAGAATCCGACCAATGGTACGGAACTGTGCACGGTTGTCGAAACGATGTACAGCCTGGAGAACATCATCCGTATTACCGGTGATCTTAAGTATGCCGATGCCCTTGAACGAGTTGCTTTTAACGCCCTCCCAGCACAGGTAACAGCTGCTTACAGCGGACGCCAGTATTTCCAACAGGCCAATCAGGTTCTGATAAAACAAGCACGGATGAACTTCAGCACAGCCTATCAAAATGCGGTGTGTTTTGGTCTGCTTACCGGATATCCCTGTTGTACGGTCAACATGCACCAGGGATGGCCTAAGTTCACACGTAATTTGTGGATGGCAACGCCGGATAATGGACTCATTGCCATGCTTTATTCCACAAACAGTGTGACTGCAAAGGTCGCCGACGGGCAATCGGTTACTATCGATGAATCAACAGACTATCCGTTTCGCGGCTCTGTGGATCTTGTTGTTCACACCCCCAAAAAGACATTGTTCCCGCTGTATCTTAGGATACCGGGTTGGGCTGATCAGGCAACTATCCGGATTAACGGTCGGATGTATAGCACAGCCAAAGGTGGAAAATCGGTCGGGATACGACGCCTCTGGAGTGATGGAGACCGGATCGAAATGCAGCTTCCAATGAAAATCAGAACCGACCGTTGGTACGAGAATTCGGTGGGTGTAGAGCGCGGACCCCTGGTTTTTGCATTAAAGTTGCCAGGCAAGTGGCAAAAGATCGGAGAAGTACATACTGTGCCCGTTTGGGGAGTGAAACCGGATCGGCCGTGGAACTATGGGCTGATACTCAACGGCAGGGACCCCGGCTCGTCGTTTTCCGTTAAGATAGCCCGGCATATTCCAACCTATCCGTGGACTTTGAAAAATGCACCTGTCACATTGAAAGTGGACGCCAAGCAAATCCCAAATTGGACACTGTATGATAATTATGCCGGTCCGTTGCCATACAGTCCGGTGCAAGTCTTCGGAGAGAAAACCGAACAAGTTGAGCTGGTGCCGTACGGAAGTACTACGTTACGGATCTCTGAATTTCCGGAGATCACGCACAATTAATGAATTTAGAATAGCTCTATAAACGATTTTTCAGAACCTTAATAATCACAGTGTAAAATGAAAATGATATTCCTTTTTTTGTTGGGTGCCGGATTGATTTCTGCCTGTAATCAATCCGGTACCAAAGACACCAGCCAGAGTAAAGATGCAAGCTTGGAACTTAACCGGACTGCATTCCAAAAAGTGATTGACGGCAAAAAAACAGATCTATATACTTTACGTAATGACAACGGCATTGAAGTTGCCATAACAAACTATGGCGGCCGGATTGTAGGCATATTGGCACCCGATAAGAACGGCCATTTCAGTGATATCGTGCTTGGACACGACAGCTTGGGCGGGTATTTATCGGGAACCAACAATTATTTCGGTGCCTTGATTGGCCGGTACGCTAACCGTATTGCCAAAGGCAGATTCACTCTGAATGGGAAACAGTACAGCCTTCCGGTAAATAACGGCGTTAACAGCCTGCATGGCGGGACAAAGGGGTTTGATTCCCGTGTCTGGGACGCCAAACAATTGGACGATCAGAATCTGCTGCTCACCTATGATTCAAAGGATGGCGAAGATGGATATCCCGGGAACCTGGAAATTCAGGTCCTTTATACGCTGACTCCGGATAATTCACTGCACATCGATTACACAGCTGTTACCGATAAGGAAACAGTCATTAACTTCACTAACCACAGTTACTTCAACCTGGATGGTGCCGGGGCAGGCAAAATCAATAACCAGGTTTTAATGATCAATGCCAATCACTATACCCCGATTGACTCCACAATGATCCCGACCGGAGAAGTCGCACCGGTAAAAGGAACTCCATTTGATTTTACCCGGCCCACGCCAATCGGGAAACGTATTAATGAGGATAATCAGCAGTTGAAATATGCCCATGGTTATGATGATAACTGGGTGTTAAACAAACCCGAGCCGTATAAACTGACATTTGCCGCCCAGGTATATGACCCGGGCAACGGCAGGGAAATTAAGGTGTACACCACCGAACCGGGAATCCAGTTTTACACCGGAAATTTTCTGGATGGTAGTACCATTGGGAAAGGCGGGAAACCATACACCTACCGTTCTGCCTTCACACTTGAAACGCAGCACTATCCTGATTCTCCAAATCACCCCAATTTCCCGTCTACCGTTTTAAAGCCAGGTAAGATCTTTCATTCAATAACAATATTTCAATTTGGAGTCAGGAAGTAATACTGAAAGTGAGTTAGCATAACGATACAATTTTTAGTCCTCAGCTAAAGAATCAATCGGGTCAGGACCGGAGGAATAGTCAACCCCGGTTTTTGGTCCGATTGTTTTCTTACAACGCAGTATAAAATGATGAATAATTTTTTACCGAAACCGTCGAACCTTTCTAAGATCATTCTGTGCTTTCTTTATTTGTCCCTGGGTAGTACAGTTTTTGCAGTTCCCAATAGGGCATTAAAGAAACCGCAACCCCGGATTCATCAGAAAAAACAAAATCATAATAAGGATAATAGGCCCGATCTCCTGCAATATGTTAATACCTTGCAAGGGACAGACTCCTGGTTTGCTTACTCCAACGGTAATACCTATCCTGCTGTGGCCCTTCCTCATGGCATGAATTTCTGGTCACCCCAAACGGGGAAGGATGGTGACGGTTGGAAATACCAGTTCAAGGCTAAAACGATCAGGGGATTTGGAGAGGCTCACCAATGCAGCCCGTGGACGAATGACTATGGTGTATTTACGCTGATGCCTGTCGCCGGGAAACTTGTGGTGGCTGGAAATAAACGAGCCGCTGCCTTTAGTCATAACCGTGAAACCGCCAAGCCTAATTATTACAAAGTAACGTTTGATAACGGGATTACGACAGAGCTGGCACCCACGGAGAGAGGGGCTTTTTTCCGGTTTACTTTTCCCCATTCCCAAAAATCCTATCTGATCCTGGATGGATATACCCGGATGAGTGAAGTTAAGATTTATCCTGAAAAGCGTGAAATAGTGGGATATGTCAATAACGGTAGGGCTATCCCCAAAAATTTTAAAAACTATTTTGTACTGAAATTTAACCTGCCATTTGTCTCGTACGGCACCTGGGAAAACACAAGTGGGACCATAACGAAGAAGGGTATATCTGATAAAGGAAAAGGGGTCGGTGCGTACGTCGAATTCAAAAAGGGCGCTCGTGTTCAGGTCAAAGTGGCCTCTTCGTACATAAGTGTAAAGCAGGCTGAATTAACTTTAATGCAGGAACTGGGAAATTATAATAATATCAACGAGGTTAAAAAAGCAGCCGCAAATGTTTGGAATAAGGCCCTGAACCGGATCCTGGTAACCGGGGGCAGTAAATCGGACAAAGAGACTTTTTATTCTTGCTTATACCGGGCAAATTTGTTCCCGCAAAAGTTTTATGAGTTGGATCAAAATGGTAATCCCTACTATTTCAGTCCCAATAACGGGAAGATTTATAAGGGTTATTTTTATACTGATGATGGCTTTTGGGATACGTTTCGTACACAGTTTCCTTTAAACAATATTATTGATCCGACATTTCAGGGCCGGTATATGAAGTCTATAGTGGCAGTGTACAAACATAACGGATGGTTGCCGGAGTGGCCTGATCCAGGCATAACCGGTGGGGGAATGATCGGGAATCATGTTATCTCGTTACTGACAGATGCCTGGGTGAAGGGTATCCATACATTCAACCCGGATACGGCTTTGGAGGCATATTTTCATGAGGCGACAAATTCAGACGGGAGCTTTGGCAGGCCCGGCTGGAAAGATTACTTCACGAAGGGGTATATCCCGTATCCACAGGATGGAACGAGGACCACGAAGTCTACAGCCAGAACGTTGGCATTTGCCTACGATGACTTTTGCGGATACCAGCTGGCCAAAATGACTCATAATATGTTTTATGAGAAGATATTTGGCCGTCAGATGTACAATTATAAAAATGTCTTTGATACCTGCATCAATTTTATGAGGGGGAGAGATGCAAATGGTGATTGGGACAGGCATTTTAATCCGTATGAATGGGGCGGTCCTTTTGTTGAAGGAGCTTCATGGCAATGGACCTGGGCCGTATTCC
>DATFNI010000126.1:0-6993 GCA_035266485.1 Balneolales bacterium | reverse complement strand
AACCACGATGCAATGTTTGTGGCTCACGGAAGCCGTCCTGATGATATACCCCTGGTCCCCGACTTTGGTCAGTGCATCCCCCAGATTCATGGAAGCGATTACCGATGAGCTTTTTGGGGTACCAATAATGAGTGTTCCGTCGGTGGTAAGGTTGTTTACGAGCCGGGTATTCTGTCCCAGTAAGCCGTCCAATCCCCGTTGTAATTCTTTTTTTGCTGCCGAAAGCGTTGGGGAAGTGGTATCAATAAGAACCTCGTGTACTTCCAAACGGTATTCCTTCAATAGTTGAGGATTTTGAATCAAATCATACCTGAGCCACAGTCGATAGCCATCCCCGGCCTTCGCCCTGAATGAAATGAGAAGGAAAGTGATGAATATGAAACAATGGAAGATTCTTTTCTTCATTTTCAGACCCCTTTATGCATTCCGGAATAATCATATTGGACCGTTGTGTCCCCAATCAAATCGTTTTGTGACATGCCGTGAAGCTGCCCGTTAATCCGCCGTGTCAATCTTCATTTTTCTTAAAGTTGAATCCCGTACAATCAGATCTGACCTCAGGATTATAGTATTTGTTGCATGGATATTGGACGAACCGTTCAGATGGTTGATCAGATTGGTCACAGTTACTTCGCCCATTTCCCGGGCCGGATAATTTACGGTAGTCAGTGCCGGCTCTATGACCCGTGATATTGGATTGTTGTTAAAACCGGCCACAGCAATATCAGCGGGAATATTGACAGCTGCTTGCTGCAGGTACCGAATGCAACTGATTGCACAGGTATCGTTTGCAACAAAAATGCCGTCGGGTTGCGCGTCCATTTTCAGCAATTTCTTCGCACTCTCAATACCCGCCTGTTCACTCAAATCGGTTTCCATCAGGTATTCCTTACAGAATGGGAGGCCATTATCAGACAGGGCCTGCTTATAACCTTTCAATCGATCGGCATAGACATTACGCAACACATTGCCGGTGATATGTGCAATATGCCGGCAACCCTGACTGACCAGATGGCTGGTTACTTCATACCCGGAGCGGTAATTATTAATAACCACACTGGTTACTTTCTGCTGATCAGCCACCCGGTCGAAAAAAATCAGGGGGATACCTCTTTTCGTAAAAGCATCAAAATGTGAAAGATCCCGGGTATCGTAGGCAAGTGAAACCAATAAACCGTCGACGCGACTGTCATACATCGTTTGCGCATTCTTGATTTCCTTGGCCATGGTCTCAAGCGACTGGCTGATCAGCAGATTATATCCAAACTGGTTGGCAACTTTTTCCATGCCTGATATAGCCATTGACATGAAGTAACTATTCAACCTGGGTACGATGACACCGAGTGTATTGGAATGTTGCCTGCGCAAATTGGAAGCAAAGGTATTTGACCGGTATCCCAGTTCATTAGCGGTATCCAAAATTCTTTTTTTTGTACGCTCGCTGATACCGGGATGATCATTAAGGGCGCGGCTTATCGTTGCCGGCGAGAGCTGCAGCTTTTTTGCAATATCATAAATGGTTACATCTTTCCGCTTTTCCATACAATCGGTTTCGTAATAGAAATAATGATAATAAGGAAAGTAAATTAATATAATTATGCAATCGGTTGCATTTATCCTGAGAAATTCGCATCGTAAGTAAAGGTTCGAGATTAGTTTAAAAAAATCGCTTTTAGGCTATGTGTGATCTTCATGATAGTACTTGATTTTTGCGCAATTCAGACCTGTTTGAAGGCAGACGTGACCAAATCAACCCGAATGGTTTCTGTGATTGGCCATCTTCGCTTTTTCCCCTGATTCACAGGATCGCTGATATTTTCTCGATTCATGAATGGAAAAATTTGGTGCTGAATATCTGAAGAGAACAAAGATTTTAGTTTCCTGATGGTGAAAACCGGGGCGAGTATGGTTTGGAGGTTGTGTCGTTGATGTTAGCGATGCCTTCCGGTCATACTTGCCTTTTTATAGAGTGTGTAACAGTCCATTTATAAGCATCAAGCCGTAAATCCTATGAAATCAAAATATCCTGTCGAGGGAAAAGAAGGATATCTCAATCCAGCCAACAATGACTTGTCCAGGCGGGATTTTATCAAAAAAAGCATGGCGACAGCCGGTTTTTTGGCCTTGGGAAGGAATAAATTATTGAGCTTATCCAGGCATTTAACCGGACCCGGCCAGTTCCCGGAAATTGATGATAAAGTGAAGGAACTGATTAATAAAATGACCCTGAAAGAAAAGGTATCGCAGTTGCAAACCTATGCACCTGCTATTCCCAGGCTTGGCATCAAACAATATGTGTGGTGGAGCGAGTGTCTGCATGGAGTCGCACGTGCCGGGCTTGCCACCTCTTTCCCTCAGGCTATCGGGCTGGCGGCTACATGGGATTTTCCGCTGCTCCATGAGTCGTCAGCGGCAATTTCTGATGAAGCCAGAGCTAAACACGAGGCCTTTGCCAGGGAAGGTAAACGCGATCGGTACATGGGACTTACCTTTTTTGCGCCCAACATAAACCTGGTACGTGACCCTCGCTGGGGGCGCGGGCAGGAGACCTATGGGGAAGATCCATATCTGACGGGTCGGATGGCCGTTGCCTATATAACCGGGCTTCAGGGAGATGATAAGAAATGGCTGAAGCTGGTAGCTACCTCCAAACATTTTGCCGTTTATAATGGACCTGAGCCGCTTCGGCACAAGATCGATGTGCAGGTTAACAACCACGATTTGTTTGAAACATATCTCCCGGCATTCAGAACTACGATTTACGATGCCGGGGTTGTCTCCGTAATGTGTGCCTACAATAGTCTGGATGGAGAGCCTTGCTGCGGGAATAATAAGTTGTTGGATTCTATTCTTCGTGACGATTGGAAATTTGACGGCTACGTGATATCAGACTGCGGTGCCATCGGTGATTTTTTTCACAAACAAGCCCACCATGTCGTTGATACTGCCGAAGAAGCAGCGGCTATGGGGCTGAAAAGAGGTACCGATCTGAACTGCGGTATTAACGGTGAGTATACGTTCGGGAAGCTCGATAAGGCAGAGTTGAAGAACCTGGTTGATGAGAAGGAGATCGATCAGGCACTGCATCGACTTTTTGTTGCACGCTACCGGCTGGGACTACTGGCGGGTATGGCAAAGTCGCCTTATTCCGGAATTCCTTATTCAGTTGTTAATAGTAAAAAACATCAGCAGCTGGCTTTGAAAATGGCCAGGGAGTCGATGGTGCTGTTGAAAAATGAACCTGCCGGCGGACAGGATAATACATCGCTGCTTCCTTTGCGTAAGGATATGAAATCTATAGCTGTTATAGGTCCGAATGCGGATGATGCGGAGACATTGCTGGGCAATTACAAGGGCACTCCGGCTTTTATCGTGACTCCACTGCAGGGTATACGCGATAAAGTGTCATCCGGCACGGAAGTCAACTATGCCCGGGGTTGTGAAATGGCCGATGGTATGAAGCGGTTGCTGCCCGTCCCGTCGGAAATGCTGAAACCTTCGAAAGGGAACGGGCATGGCCTTTACGCCGAATATTTCGATAATAAGGATTTCTCCGGCGCTCCTGCCAGGACCCGTGTTGATAAAGATATCGATTTTACCTGGAAGGACGACACGCCGGTAAATGGAAAGATGGCGGCAACGTTTTCGGTGCGCTGGGCTGGCAGGTTGACGGCTCCAAAATCAGGAGCATATACCATTGGATTCAATGCCAGGGGTGGAATAAAAGTATATTTCGATAACCAGGAGAAGCTGACCATGCGAAATTATCGTGACAGGGAATTCACGGTAACTCTTGAAGCCGGGAAGAGTTATGATTTGAAGGTTGAATATGTAAACTATGGTCCGGATCCCCAGGCACATCTCGTCTGGAAGGAGCCGCATCAAAACCTGCTTTCGGACGCCCTCACGGCCGCAAGAAGATCGGATGTTGTTGTGTTGTGTCTTGGGTTAAACTCGCATATGGAAGGTGAGGAGATGCCCATTGAGATTGATGGTTTCAAAGGTGGCGACCGTACGAAACTTGTTTTGCCTGTTTCCCAGATGGAGCTTATGAAGAAGGTCGTCGAAGTTGGGAAACCTACCGTTCTGGTTATGCTTAGCGGAAGTGCCGTTGCCATACCATGGGCAAAAGAAAAGGTACCGGCCATCCTCCAGGCCTGGTATGGTGGTCAGTCAGGCGGTACGGCCATCGCGGATGTACTGTTTGGAGATTATAATCCGGGAGGACGGTTGCCCCTGACTTTCTATGAGTCGGTTAACGACTTGCCGCGTTTCACGGATTACAACATGGACAACAGGACCTACCGGTATTTCAAGGGGAAACCCTTATTTCCATTTGGGTTTGGATTAAGCTACACTGAGTTCGGCTATTCCAATCTGCAAATACCACCACGATTACCGGGCAAGAGTCCTGTCAAAGTTTCTGTCGATGTAACGAACACCGGAAA
Source organism: Balneolales bacterium (assembly GCA_035266485.1). Taxonomy (GTDB): domain Bacteria; phylum Bacteroidota; class Rhodothermia; order Balneolales; family DATFMH01; genus DATFNI01. The sequence goes on along the minus strand of DATFNI010000126.1, from coordinate 2,545 downwards.
GATGAAAGGGGATGAGGTCGTTCAGCTGTATTTATCTCACCTCGACTATTCCGGGAAGCATCCGATTCGCGCATTAAACAGTTTTAAACGGATTAGTCTGGATCCAGGTGAAAAAAAGACGGTAGCGTTTACTTTATCACCGGAACAATTTGAACTGGTGGATGAACATGGTGCTCCTGTGTCCCCATCCGGCCGGATCAGAGTTAGCGTGGGTGGAAAACAACCCGGCTTTACAGGCTCCCTGGATGCTTCTACTACGCAGGTGGTGGAAGGAATCCTAAGAACCTGATTTGATATGTACTTATACCACGAGTGATAAAGCGGTTATCTATAAGTAATAAAGCTGGTATAACATCTATCTAACAATCGATTGCACTATGAATTAATTATTTATAAGATGGAATTGTGAAATATTTATTGCAATCGGTTGCATTTTTAAATTTAAATTAGCATTGTTGTACATGACCAAAATCGGTTGATTCGATCTCGTATTAATAAGGTCCAACCATGACAGTATGAGAAATAGTTACGATCCTTCTTTTGACATGAGCATCCCCACTTTGGCAATGGTGTGATCTGTGATTGATCCGTTAGGAATCAGTACGGATCGGGATACCTAAGCCTTACTGCCGGGTTGTGTGTTATGCACTTTAGTTGGTGGTAACTATTTGGCGGCAATAGTGAATATGGGAAGGGATCAGCTATGATGATTAGGCGCATCTTTAGTAGTAAAGATGTGTGTGTCGCAACTAGATAAACCCTGGAAGGGATTTCATTTACTCATAATCTAAAGATGACAAAATCCTCAAAAAATAAGAGGCTGCAAATGACGCATATGATAAAACAGAAACAAAGCACATTGGTGGGTGTGCTACTGTTAATAGTGGGAGTGCTGGTAAGTGGCGCGACTACTGCTTACGGGGCTAAAGTATCCGCCATCTTGACTTCTTCAAGTAGCAGGTCTGGAAGCGCTTTGACTAGTATTCAACAGGTGACGATCACTGGAAAAGTTACGGATGCCGGTACCGGGGAAGCGCTGCCTGGTGTGAATGTGCTGGTAAAAGGTACCACTGTTGGAACGGCAACGGACGCAAAAGGCCAATATAGCCTGAATATATCGTCTGCCAACGATACGCTGGTATTCTCGTATATCGGGTACACAACGCAGAGTATCCCTGTCAGAGGCAGATCTGTCATTAATGTAAAATTGGAGCAACAGGCCATCAGCGGGCAGCAATTGGTGGTGGTAGGTTATGGTACCCAAACCAAGGAATCGATAACCGGTTCGGTTGTTTCCATAAGCGGGGCTAAGGTGAATCAGGTACCATCTTCTAACATCTCAAGTGCTTTGCAAGGCCGTCTGCCGGGGGTGCAGATCTCGCAAACCTCCTCTCAGCCGGGTGCCACCATGCAAATCCGTATTCGCGGGACGCGCTCCCTGAATGCCAACAACGATCCGCTGATAGTACTTGATGGTGTCCCTTTTGGAGGATCTCTGAGCGATATCAATCCCGAACAGATCAAGAGTATTAATATTCTGAAGGATGCCTCGGCTACTGCTATTTACGGTTCCCGTGGTGCCAACGGTGTGATCCTGATACAAACCTACAAAGGCAAGGAAGGGCAAAAACCACAAATAAGCTACAACAGCTACGTTGGGATAAAGAAAATTTTCTCCTATTACCCGATGATGAACGGGTCACAATTTGTTGCTCTCCGCAAAGCTGCCGGTCAGTATTCCAACGGGATTGATGAAAGCAATAATGTCAATACCAATTGGCAAAAGTTGTTTTTCCGGCCCAGTGCGGCGATATCCAGTCAGAATTTAAATGTCACGGGCGGCACTGATCACGGCAGCTATAACTTTGGCCTGGGCTATTACACGAATCAATCTCTTGTGCCTACCCAACAATTTAAACGGTATACGTTGAATGGTTCTCTTGACCAGAAAGTAGGTGACTATGTGCAGTTCGGCCTGTCTACAAACACGAACTATAACACGTCGGACGGAAGCCAGATTAATATATATAATGTCTTAAGCATGTCGCCGATTGCAAGCCCGTATAACGCGGACGGCTCATTGAGAAGAACCATACAGATGCCGTTGGATAATAATTGGAATGAAACAAGAGGTATTGTAGACAGTTTGAGAAATCAATGGCTCAACCCGGTCAATACATTTGGAACGGACAACACGCTTTATGGAATAGTGACCATTCCAAGGGTCAAGGGGTTAAATTATCGTATCAACGTGGGCCTGAATTACCGCACGGAGGACAATAATAGTTTCACTGGAGAGGGTATCAACAGTAGCAACCCTACAACTCCTTCCACTGCTGCTATCGGCCATTCGGTTACGCTCAACTGGAATATCCAAAACATATTGACCTACAATCGCACCTTCGGAAAGAGCAACGTGAATATAACGGGGCTGTACGAAGCCACGAAAGACAGCTACCACAGTTCATACGTCTCGAGAAAGGGTATTCCCAACTCTGCTTTCCAATTCTATCAACTGGGGGCTGGTACCGGTACTATCACGATT
>DATFNI010000125.1:0-18867 GCA_035266485.1 Balneolales bacterium | reverse complement strand
AACCTGGGCTACAGGTTTACTGGTAATATCTGAACTCTTGACAGGTGATACGGAACCTGTCAAATTCTCTTTCTGTTGGGTACCATATCCGACAACGACCAATTGCTGGCCTTGAAGCGTCTGAGACTGTAGAGCGACATTTATTTTTGATCGGCCATTTATAAGTACCTGACGCGTTTGATAACCGATATAGGAGAAAATGAGTGTATCGGCATCATCAGGTACGGAAAGTGAATAGTGGCCATCACCATCTGTTGCTGTTCCAACAGTAGTTCCCTTGACCACAACATTTACCCCTGGGAGCGCTTCTTTAGTTGATGCATCGGTCACGGTACCTGTTATCGTTTGTTGTACAGCAGCAGTTTTTAGATTAACATCGCCAACTTTGACCGATACCGGTTCAATATTATTATCTCGTTTGTGCAGTATAATATTGCGGTCCCTCGAAGTCGCCTCCAGGGATGTACCTTCTAAAACAGTACGTAATGCCTCACCTAACGGCATTTTTTGAAGACTAACGTTCACTCGTTTATCCGGCAACAGATCCGGATTGTAATAAAGACCAGCTTGGGCCTGATCTGCTATAAGCTTCAAAGCCTTTTTAAGTGGAACATTATTTAGTTCAAGGGTTATATTTGGATTGGGATCCATGCGAACAATCTTTTTCTGATAGAGAGAATAATAATTCGTAATGGCATCCTGATTTTGATTCTGAGTCTGAGCGATAACATCGGCACCCGAGGAAAACAGAATCAAGCCAATCGTAAGCGCTACGATTTTAAATATGACGGTATCTGTTTTTTTCATGATAATTCCTATTTCATTATTGAATTTATTTGCGCATCCATATCACCGTATTTCCCGTTTCCCGGTATTTTATTTGCAGAGTAAGAGAAATCATATTCAGCACCTCGTTGAGTGAAGGATTTTCGGTATAAGCGGTAAGCTTAAGTGCGTCTAAGGATGGATCTTTAAGTTGACAATCTATACCGTATATATTTTCAAGCTGGCTAACGACTTCTTTAAAAGGCATTTCTTTGAATACCAGGCGACGATTAATCCAACTCAGATAATTATCAACATTCATTTGTTCTATTCGAACACTGTCATTTTTTGTCAACACTCCAACATGATTTTTATGCAGAATAGCCGCCGCACCACTTTGCATCTTATCATTCCTTAAAGAAACGATCCCGTCTTTGACCGCGACAACAACCCGCCCTTCTCGTGCTTCCTTCACATTAAAAGAGGTCCCGACATCGCGAATGACAGCCGGTCCGGCGTGAATAATGAAGGGTCGGTCTGCGTCATGTTTTACTTCAAAAAATGCTTCACCCGATAAGTCTATCTCACGGATTTTTCCTTTCAACCCCTTTTGAAATTCAATCTTAGAATCTTTGTTAAGCCTGACCCGTGAGCCATCAGGCAGCGTAATGATCCGCTGTTCATTGTCTTTTGTCAGGTAGATGGTTGTCTCGGGTTTCCAGTATTCTACTTTTATAAAAACGGTGGTTGCGAAGATCAAAACCAGGATTGAGGCTGCAATTTTCCACGTGGATATGTTATTGGAGAAGGTTGGAACTGCTCGCTCCCTATCCGGGCGTAACGGTGCAATCCCAGGCATCCCCTTTTTATCACGCAGGTTATATCCGGCATTATCATCAGAAGAGACAGGTGTTTCATCCTCTCGGAGTTTATCCCTGAGTTTGTTTAGTCCCTTGTTATAATCGAATAAATATGCTGAATCCACAGAATTCTCACGGGGCTCCTCCTCCCAAACGGATTTCAATTCAATGAAGGATTCCTCATGCTTTGGATCTTCAGCCAGCCATTTATGAAACTCCCGTAGTTCGACAGAATTGGCTTCATTTGATAAAACCCTCGTAATAAGGGTCCAGATTTTCTGATCGTAATTATTCATCCAGTTTTTTCCATGTTATTTATCCTGATATACAGGAAGAAAGACTTTCACCTGCTATTCAAACAATATTAGAGTTTTCTAATATTGTTTGAAGTGGACGAATCCATTCATTTTAACACCCGAACTCACCCTACATAATCGTATGAAGGGCGAAAATCTGTGTATGATGACTATAACATGATTGGATTTTGACCCGGTACAAGCAAGGAAACTGAAATCGTTTCAACAATCTCCAGGCCTACTAAATCAATAGAAATAAGTGGATGCGCTCTACTTATCTATCATTGCGTATGAGCCAAGCTGCCTGACCGCTTCAACCATCTGGTTCTGAACAGTAGAGACGGAGATCGACATTATTTCAGCGATCTCTCGATAAGTAAACCCCTCTAAACGACTCAATTTGAAAACTAATCTGCGGCGGGGCGGCAGCGTGTTGATGAAGACCTCAATACTATTTTTAAATTCCTTAAAAAGAAGCTCCTGCTCTGGATGATATTTCTCCGAGATAATAGTCTGGTCTAAGTCTTCTAACGATTCAAACAGGTTCCGGTTCTGATCCTTTTTTATATAATTAAGAGCTTGATTACGAATAGCCGTATAAAGATAGGCCTTGAATTTACCAGTAGCAGATATTGAATCCCGATTTCTCCAGATTTTCAGGAACACATCGGAGACAACCTCTTCCGTTAATTCGAAACTACGAACATAGTGAAATGCAAAGTCACACAGGCGGTAATAATATTTCTTGTATAGATCCTCAAGCGCCCGCTGATCACCCTCTTTAATACCTATCAGTAATACATCGTCTGATTTCATCACTTCCCTTAACTGTGCTTTTGAAAATAAACATAGGGGGATTTCGATAGTTTACAGGATTTCCGCCATTGATAAACGGCTTTCATATTCGACACAAAGGATCCCTGGCCGTATCGTTAATTCACTGTGTTTTATATAAATATTTGTAGACTAAATGTCAATCTGCGTAAAAGCAGAAATGTATCATAAACAAATACCAACTATCCACGAATACATGCCGAGGCGGTGAAACGCGAGATGGGCATGGCCACCAGCTTCGTAATAATGCGGTAGGAAAGGGGCAAACACCGGGGTTTGCCCCTGTATCGTACATTTTAAAAAACCAAAGTCTGTATGGAATGCGGCAGACTGATAACCGGTGCTGCTTTCCCTTTTATCCAGAGATGGTATGGTATTTTTTGGTCTGTAAGGTTGAGAACGACCACAGCTATCTTACCATCAGGATTGATGAAGGCAGTGGTTTGCAACTGGTCACGATTTGATGAGCTGATGATTCGTTTTGCACCGGGACGAATGAACTTTGAGAAATGCCCGATGTAATAATAGGAATTCATGTAGTACAATTTCCCGGTCTCGGTATTGGCATGAATCGGAGCATAGCAGAAATTTTTGACATGGTTGGGGCCTCCATGCTGATCCAATAAAATATTCCAGTCCGTCCATCCGACAGCTCCATTATTGAGGTCATGAATCATGGAACGTCCATAATTCTCACCCCATTTCCATTCGTAGATCTTGCTGAGATCAAACGGGTAGTTGCAGGCCTCTGTAAACAGCAATTTCTTATTCGGAAAGGCTTCATTAACAAGTTTCACATTGGAAAAATTATCACGCACATACCAGTGGAACCCAACACCCCACACGTATTTTGCCGCAGACGGGTCATTGAGAACCGTGCTGGCCCGTTGGTACATCAAACCACGGTTGTGATCCCAAATGATAATTTTTTTATCAGTCAGTCCATCTTTATGAAAAGTCGGGCCCAGGTACTTTACAAAATTTCTTTCCTGATCGGCGGTATAGATGCACGACTCCCAGGTCTGGCTGGCCATGGGTTCATTCTGCACAGTTACTCCCCAGATGTTGATACCTTGCTTCTTATAAGCATGGATGAACTTTACAAAATAATTTGCCCAGGTTTGGTAAAATTCGGGTTTCAGGTGCCCCCCGTGCAGCAAATTATCGTTATCCTTCATCCATGCCGGTGGACTCCAGGGGCTGGCAAAAATGGTCAGTTTCCCGCCGGCTTCCTTCAACGCTGCCTTGATCAAAGGGACACGATACTTCAAATCATGGCTGATGCTGAACGTCTTTAAGGAGCTGTCATTTTTTGCCACATAGGTGTAGCTCTCACTGGAAAAATCACAACTGCCGATATTGGTTCTTGCCAGGGTATAACCTATCCCCTTTTGAGGATCATAGTAGTCTTGCAATATCTTTTGTTGCTCATTTTTTGGAAGCTTATAAAATGTCTCGGCAGCGGCGTCCGTGATCGCCCCTCCTATTCCGAGAAACGTCTGAAAGGTATGTGATGGGTCCACAAAGATGCAGGCTTGCGTCTCTAATGGTTGTCCGAATTGCTTAAAATGCAACATATTGGTTACAAACAACCGATAATTCGTGCTGTCTGCGGTTGTGTAAACGGTTACAGGACGGTCAGATACAGGGAGACTCGATGTATCCTTACCACCATCGTTGTCGCCGGTTTGCTGCTTGGTTATGCCAACCGTTAAAAAGAGCAGTAAAATCAGAGTGAGTTTTTTCATAATAGGAAGATTTAGCAGATAGTAATTACCTCTTAAGGAGCTGGAATTAATTAAAAAATTTAAGACAATCTAATTTTTTGCCGGAATACTTTACGACAAATTTTTCAATCGTTTATTCTTTTCCTCCGAATAAAGCATCAAGCACATCCCGGTGAACAATCAGATTCGTAGTTTTATAATTTCTGGCTAACTGCATCAATGCCTGATAAGCCTCGTCTGCCGACGGCTTGGGCCCCTTTCCCCTCCAGTACTGAATCAGCGCCCTGTATTCCGGGGGCATTTTTACCTCAAACGGGTTATTGGTACCAATTTTCTTTAAGGGCCACCACGACCATCCTATATCGTGAGACTCCACCAGGTGAATCGCATCCCGGTACCACTTGTTATTGTTCTCACCCGACTCACCAAGCCAAAGCGGCACATTATATTTGGTGCGGATATCGAGGTACTTTTGAATGGATGCCACGTCATTCTTATTCCAATACTTATGGAAACTAATAGCCATATTTCCGGCCGGTGGGGGCAACAACCCGTTGTAATTATTTCCCCAGCAATTCCCTTCGATAATAATCATGTGGTGTGGGTCGACGGATCGGATCGTCTTTGTGAGTTCAACATACAGCTTTTTCAAAGGGGCATTGACTTTTGCATCACATCCATGATCCTTTCGATCATTCGGGTGTTTAAACGACCAGTTCGGCTCATTGATCAGGTCATACCCTCCTATCCAAGGCTGATCTTTGTAATGTTCTGCAAGTTTCTTCCACAGGGCAATTGTTTTTTGCTGATTAGCCTCACTTTGCCAGAGTGACGGTTTGGTAGAGTCGCGATCGGATATCGGCAGGTCATGGCCCTGTCCACCCGGTGCTGCATGCAGGTCGAGAATCAAGTATATATGATCCGCTTTGCACCAGCTCAGAAGGCTGTCGGTCAGTTCAAATCCTTTCTTCAGCCACGTATTTTTCCCGGGAACCGGTTCCTTGTCCACGGGAAGAGTAAAAAGGTCATAGTGCATGGGCAGTCTTATCGAATTAAACCCCCAGGCTGCCAGTGAGTCCACATCGGACTTTTGCATGCCGTCCTTGAGCCACTCATTGTAAAACTCCTCTGTTCGTTTCTCTCCAATAAGTGCCTTGATCTTCGCCCTGATATCCGTCTGATTGACAGCCACTCCGGATAGCTTCAGCATATACGGTTCCTGCAACATCCAACCTCCCAGGCCGATGCCCTTCAGATGCAATTCCTTCCCATCAGGCGAAATAATCTTCTTGCCGCGAACCGTTACAAATTTTGTTTGATCATTATGGACCGTCTGGGCTAAGCTATGATCCGTAAAACCGAACAAGAGTCCCGCAAGAATCGAGAGTAAAAATGTGAAATGAGCTAATTTTGAATCTTTCATTATATAAGGGGATTTTCAGTGACATCGTGAATAAGTGAAAAAAACTATCGTTCTTTAATGCTCTAATAAGTCAGCCCAAAACCGTAAGGGAACAATGGATGGACACTGGGATCATTGACCCTGACAGGTATCTGGGCCATGTCTTTTGGCCATGCCTGCGGGAGCTTGCCCGTCGGCGCGTAATCCCCAAACAATACATCAGCCACCCCTTCTCCTTCCGAACCAGGCAGCCAGGCCATCATAACGGCCGGTGCCTGTTCGATAACAGAAGTCATAACCAATGGTCTTCCGGCAACCACCACAACAACATAGGGAACACCGGACTGTTGCACATTTTCGATGGTCTTTAAATTTGCGGAAGAAAGACTCAGATCTGTCCGGTCTCCAGCTGATTCTGCGTACGGTTCTTCTCCTATTACGACTATGGCCAGATCGGATCCTTGAGCACCACTGCCATCCTGGGAAAATATCACCTCTGTAGATGGAGATACTTCCTTTTTTATTCCATCCAGAATCGTAGTCCCGACTGTTGTGTTACCCGATCCTCCCTGCCACGTTATCGTCCAGCCGCCACATTGAAAACCAAGGTCATCGGCGTTCCTACCGGCAACAAACAGGTGTTTGATATCTTTAGAAATGGGCAGGGTATGATTGTTATTTTTGAGTAATACCATCGATTCCCTGACCGCCTGACGGGCTAAATCCCTGTGTGCCTGCGAACCGATTTGCGAAGTCAGCGTCCTGTCGGCATAAGGATGGTCAAATAGTCCCAACTGAAATTTAACTTTCAGGATACGTCCCACGGCATCATCAATACGCGACATGGGAAGCTGTTTGGTCTGGACAAGGTCCGTTAAATCCTTTATAAATTCCTGATATCTGCCAGGCACCATGATCATATCCAGACCGGCGTTTATGGACTTCCTGATATCCTCCTTGTAATCCGGTCCCAACTGATCGATAGCAGCCCAGTCGGAGACCAAAAATCCTTTAAAGTCCATTTCTTTTTTTAACACATCAGTCAATAAATACTTATTCTCGGACATTTTAACGCCATTCCAGCTACTGTACGAAACCATAATGGAACCGACGCCCGCATCGATCGCAGAAGCGTAAGGTTTGAGATGAATAGCTCTCAGCACTGGTTCAGATACTTGTGTATTTCCTCCATTAATCCCGTCAGTTGTACCTCCATCCCCTACGAAGTGTTTAGCACAGGCAAGGATAGAAGTTCTGTCTCCGCCTAAAACTTTTCCCTGGAAACCCTCAACTGCAGCATAAGCCATTTTCGATACCAAATCCGGTGTCTCCCCGAATCCCTCGTAGGTCCGTCCCCATCTGATGTCCTGGGGAACAGCAACACAGGGGGCAAAGGTCCAGTTAATACCGGTACCGGCAACCTCCACAGCCGTAGCATGTTCCACTTTTCTCACCAGGGCAGTATCGTGGGTGGCACCCAGGCCGATATTATGCGGAAATATCGTGGCACCATAGACATTGTTATTTCCGTGAACGGCGTCGATTCCGTAGATCAATGGGATTTTATGAGGCGTCTGCATAGCATAATGCTGCAGGTTGTCGTACATGTCTGCCCATTGCTTCGGACTTGTCGGATCTTTTGGTGAATCGCCTCCGCTTAACAGCGACCCTATGTAGTATGTTTTGATGTCGCTCGGATCCTTTAAATAGGAGTGATCTACCTGGGTCATTTGACCGATTTTTTCAGCCAGGCTCATTTCAGACAAGAGAGAGTCAACTCTCGGGTCACCGGTTGTTACTACAGTTGGGGGCGGTGGTGTTTGTATATTAGGTTCACTGTTGTCCACACTTTTATGGCAGCTCAGAACAAACTGGAAAAAGGTAATGAACAATACAACGTGTAATGCCCTACGGGTCATCTTATGTAGATAGTGTGATCTCATTACCTGTCTATTGTTTAATATATGAAACGACCTATCGTTTCATTTCCAGACATACGTTCCTACCGATCCGGCATCGAGTGACGTATTAACACGCTTGCCGGCGAAATCTATGTTAAAGGTCTGGCTGGCGGTTCCATCATTTAATACAATCAAAATCTTTTTTCCATCGGGTGCCTGAAAGGCGACGTTCTGAAGACTTCCGGGGATATTGCTTGCTATACGCATTGAACCCGGCCGTACAAATTTAGAGGCTGATGCAACGATGTAATATGACACATTTTTTGCAATCGAGGCTCCTATAGTTAAGGCACCCATACAAGTACTGCACCCACCAGGAGTATGCGGCTCGTAATTCGGATCGGACGCCAGGTTCCACTCAAGCACATTTTTACTCCAGTTTCGCGTGGCTCCGATAATCAAATTTTTGACATGCCAATCAATATCCGATTTAAAATCACCGGGACCACCCGTCCACTGTTCGGTAAAATACACATTCTTATCCGGGTAGGCATTATGCACCTGGGAAAGCGCTGTTATTGCTCCGCCATACAAATGAAAGGCGGAACCGTCGACATACTTGTAAGCTGACGTATCGGCAAGGATATCCATTGGGTAATCGGGACGATCACAGTTGTGATCATAAACAACAATTTTCGTATCCAGTCCGGCAGCTTCAAATGCAGGACCAAGGTAATCCTTGACAAAAGTGGCCTCCTCACTCGCCTGCATCACCATACTGGGGTTATTTCCGCCGTATAGCGGTTCATTTTGTGGTGTGATCGCCGTTATGTGAATCCCGTTTGCTTCCATTTCCTGGATGTACTTCACAAAATACTTTGCATAGACAGCATAATATTTTGGATTCAGGCTGCCCCCTACTGAGCTGCTGTTCGTTTTCATCCAGACAGGAGCGGACCATGGTGTTGCAATCGTCTTTATATTCGGATCGATGGCGATGATTTCCTTCAAAAGGGGAACGACGTTATACTTATCAGGACCCAGATCGAAGCTTGCCAGGGTTGTGTCAGTCTGGCCTGCCGGCATATCATCATAGGAAAAAACGTTCTGGTTCAGATCAGATGCACCAATGCTCAACCGCAGATAACTAACGCCTATTGAGGTGCTATCCGTGGCAAAAAGATCGTGCAACAATTCGCTTCGCTGATCTGATGGCAAGCGATAAATGAGATAGGCACTGCCCCCGGTTAAGGCAAATCCGAAACCAGCGACCGATTGATAGGTCAGCGTGGTATCAACCGTAATCGTTGGTCCGCTTCCTGAAGTATTGGAAAAGATCAGACTGACATTTTGTTTTTGGAACAACGCGCTTTTGTCAGCTTTTGTGAGCCATAAACTGACATCTGTCTCTGCCGGAGACGTCGGAGTAGTTGTGGTATCCTTGGGTGGATTCGTACCGGTGCCGTCAATGGCGGAAGTTGGTTGTTTGCTACAGCTGAAATCCATCACCATGAACATCAGCATCAGACTAAGAAACAAACCTTTAAAAATGGTCTTCATTGGGATAATTTGTATTCAGATATAAGTTGATAGTCATTCGATTGTTTTTATTATTAATTCTTCTGAAAGACTCTCACGTAATCCACGAACATCCTTTGCGGGAACTGTGTGGATTCATCCGGTGGCCCGGGCCAGTTGCCGCCCACAGCCACGTTGAATATGAAAAAGGACGGTTTATCAAACGGATAAATCCCATTACTTATATCCTGGCGGGATGCCTTTACATAGGTGACACTGTCAACGCTAATCTGAAGGGAATCTTTACTCCACAACAGGCTGAATACATGGAAATGTTGTGAAAAATCTTCTGATGTCAGGCTATATGAATTGTTGAAGGTCCCCTCCGTGCCGTCTGATTTTTTCCAGTGAAGTGATCCGATAACCTGCTTTGCGTTTTTACCTATTAGCTCCATGATGTCTGTCTCACCGCATTCCGGCCAGCCGACAGTTGAAATATTACTCCCCAGCATCCACAGGGCCGGCCACATTCCGGCAGCTACAGGGAGCTTGGCGCGAATATCTATCCGCCCGTACGTAAATTCTTCCTTGCCCTGGGTTGTGATTCTTGCAGATGTGTAATAGTTGCCGCTATAATTCTCTTTACGGGCTTCTATAATCAGATTGCCGGATGAAAGGAACACGTTTTGTGGTCGGGACGTATAGTATTCAAGTTCGTTATTGCCCCACCCGTTGCCACCGGTTTCGTAGTTCCATTCATTTTGGTTCAGTTGTTTTTCGTTAAACTCGTCGCTCCAAACCAGGTGATAACCGGAATAACTTGCCGGAGATTCGTAACCAGTAGTATCTGTGGGCAGATAGGTCCCATCGTTAATAATAGTGCCGACAGCCTGATTCACATCAATGGTGCAATTCTGTGGATTGCTTAACTGGACAGTAAAATCCTGAACGGACTGTCTTAAGCTATCACCTTTAACCGGCACATCAATAGATAACTCTTTCTCGCCGGTTTTAAATGTAAGAACCCCCGATTGAGCTGTATAATCCTGGCCTGACTTTGCCGAGCCATCACTTGTTGCATAGTGCACGCTAACCTGATCGGTTGCTTCGGTACTCAGGTCCACATAAAACCGGCACACCGTTGCGGCATTTCCCCTGTTCACCGTTGTATTACTTATGGAAACCTGCGGCAGATCGGATTTGGGATTATTGACGCCATTCTTAGAACAGGATATGGTTAAAATGGCAACGACAAGGGTTAATAGCTTCGGTGATTTCATATTTCTTCAATTATGGACAAATAATATATTCCGGCAGCCGGTTACTGGAGAAACGACTGCCGGAATTGTTTTTACTAAAATAAGGGATTTACCATTACAGTTTGGACAAACTGATATTTTCCAGTGTTATTCCCCCATTCCCTAACGTTCCACCGGAACTTCCTGACTTAATGACCAGGTAGTAGGTACCGGTTGTGGCAAAAGTGATAATTCCACCGGCGCCAGTACCGTCGCCGCTACAGCCGATAGTAGCTAAATCGCCGTCAAATGCATTAATACCACATCCGGCCCATGTGTTAAGGGATACATACTTGCTATCCGAATAGTCGGAACCTTGTGTAGGTACGGTTGTCCCGATGTAAACTTCAAACCAGGAATTGGTTGCTCCTGCTCCTTTTACGGTTGCGGAAAACATGTATTTCGCTCCTGATTCAACCTGAACGGCCTGGTAGATACCACCATTAGAATCCCCTGTATTGGAGAAATTCGCCGTTCCATTGGAAAAGGTGATACTCGTTTGGTTTCCGCCGGTATTCAGAACAGTCCAGTCGGTTGAATTCAGATCACCGTTATTAGCCAGAAGGTTTACTCCCTGGTAATTGGTTGCCATCGTAACATCTTTTGTTGTTGATGCGGATCCACCCTGGCTGAAGACGGTGAGCTTTATGGTATAGGTACCCTTATAAATATAGGTAACCGTATCGGCTTCACTCTTCGAACTTGTGCCGTTCCCAAAATCCCACGACCACATAAAAGCACCATTGGTCGTACTTTTAACGACAACCTTATTGGGATTGGATGCCAGCGGTGTTGCAGTGAATGAGGCCGTCGGCAAGGGTCCTAACTTGTAATTTGAGCTGTTGTCACTACACGCCGCAATGGATAATCCCATAACGGCAATCAGCATAACCCGATACCATTTGGCTCCTGATATTTTATTTTCTTTTTTCATTGTAAGATAACTTAATGGTTTTACTGAATTTTAATCGCTGATACTCATTTTAGAAGTGGACCTATCGATAAACTCAGGTCCCGTTTTAACCATTGGATCCACCCCGATAAGTCAGAATATATTTTCATTTCTATTCGGAGTGAACTCAATGATTCATCTTCAGAAATAAGCGCCCGGCACTATCATTGGTATCCCGGATTTTGTTTGAGCTTTGTATTATTCAATTCCACAAGGGGAATAGGCAATACTTCGTTTGTACCAGCTTTAAATCCAAATGGTGCCAACACTGTTGCTGCGCGTCCGGTACGAACGAGGTTAAACCAGCGATGCCCTTCGGTAGCCAGTTCCATTAATTGTTCGTGATAAATATGGGACAATGTCGCCGATTCTGCAGGCAGTCCGACACGCGCACGCACGGCATTCAGATATTGTGCCGCTTTGGCGTCGTTTGCCCCATTGGCTCGTACCAGAGCTTCAGCTTCCAACAGATACGTTTCTGCCAGACGGGTTTCGATATAATCATTCGGGAAATTCAATTCCTGCTGACCGGTTGTTGACACGTATTTAGCCAGCGGGGCATATTTCTCAATGAAATAGCCGGTATTGGCATATCCTTTGGTATAGCTTCTGCCCGCTTCCGCATTTACAATACTATCGATATTAGCGATCGTGTAGTTGTAACGCGGATCATTCTTCATAGAATCGACCAATATTGGTGTAACCGGATTGAAACTCCATCCACCGGACCAATATTTCGGACCGACATAACTTCTTGGGCCTACCATATTGGTATAGACATTGCCCAGGAAACTGGACCAGTTGCCCCATCCCGCGTTTTGAGCTTGCGTATGAGTGATCTCGAAGATGGACTCAGCGTTGAACTTATTATCAGGACTAAAGATATCCGCATAGTTGTTTAACAAGTGATAAGCCGGATCGGTATTTACTTTCTCAAACCAATCGGCAGCTTCCTGCAGTTTGGTTTTATCGCTGCCGGTACCAACTTCCCACATGAGCGTTTTACCCAGATATGCTTCAGCAGCACCTTTCGTTGCGCGTCCTTCTTCCGTTGCCGGAAGTGGTGCGGATGGCAGATCAGGGATGGCAGCTCTCAAATCACTTTCGATCTGAGCGTAGACGGAATCGGGTGGTGCCTGAACCTGATTGTATATCTCATCGGTAGTGAGCGGTTTGGTGATCAGAGGCACGTTCTTAAACAGACGGATCAGCCAGAAATAATAATAACCGCGCAGGAATTTAGCTTCAGCTATGTATCTCTTCTTGGTCGATGCATCCAGGCCTTGAACTCCATCTATCTTCTGGAGCAATAAATTAACACGATAGATGCCGGTGTAGCTTCTGTCCCAGAAACCTGCCTGTGGTCCAACAGCACCGCTCAGCGTGTAATTATTCCAAACTTGCCAGAACGACATGTCAGTAGGCCCCCCGCCACCGGCATAACACTCGTCAGTGGCACTATTTAACGGGCCCAGTACGGGGATATACGTGTTATCACTTCCTCCGGCTTCCCAGCTAATGGGATTGTAAGCGGCAGTCAAAGCCGCAAAAGCCTGATCCGGGGTCTGGTAGTAGTTTGATTCCAATTGTAAGCCCTTAGGCTTTACATCCAGAATATGATTGCAGGAACTTAATTGGGCAATCCCCGCAAAGCACAACAGATATAAGAAAATCTTTTTCATTTTTTTCCTTTTAAATCGTTAAAAAGTTATGTTCCAGCCGAACATATATGAGCGTGCCTGTGGGTAAATACCACGGTCGATACCATAGCTGCTTCCACCGATTTCAGGATCAAATCCTGTGTATTTGGTAAAGGTCAGCAGGTTGTTTCCGGATATATAAAAACGTGTACCACGGATGCCGAATGAATGGGCAATGCTTTCGGGCAGCGAATAACCGAGTTGCAGGGTCTTGATCCGGAAGTACGAACCATCCGACAGATAGAAAGATGACGGATAGGTGAAGTTATGATTCGGATCACTGTCTGTGAGTCTCGGGAATGTATTGGAGGTTCCGGATCCCGTCCAGCGGCCTAATGCTGCAGTGGTGTAGTTGGCTGTCAGGATATCCAGACGACGCAGGCCCTGGTAAATTTTGTTTCCTGATACACCTTGACCAAAGATTCTCAGGTCAAAATTCTTCCAGTTAATGGTGGCCGTAATACCGAATGTCCATGGGGGTGTCGGGTTGCCCAGGAACGTACGATCCTCACTTGTGATTTGTCCGTCACCATTTAAGTCGGCCCAGATGAAATCACCGGGTTTGGCATCCGGCAGAATTGCCTGTCCACTATTATTTTTATAGTTGTTCACCTGAGCTTGTGTTTGGAAGATGCCCAGTGCCTTGAAGCCATAGAATTCACCAATAGGCTCACCAACCTGGATACGGCTTATCTCATAAGCACTTGCCTGGAAGGTTGCACCGGTAATAAATGCCTGATCACCGATATTAGTAACCGTATTCTGAACATAAGACACGTTGCCGTTCAGATTGACACCAACGGTTCCTATCATTTTCTGATAGGTCAAATCCAGTTCGGCACCTTTGTCTTCGAGGCTGGCAACATTACCATATGGCTGACCAGTTGCACCTACATAACCCGGTATTTGCACCTGGCGCAACATACCAGAGGTATTCTTTTTGTATACGTCAAAGGTCATGGTGAAGTCATTGAACAGGTTGGCATCAAAACCAAGATCAATCTGACTCGTTTGCTCCCATTTCAGATTGGGATTTGACGGTGCGTTTGGGCTGTAACCGGAATAAATCGTGCCCGGACCAAATACATAATCACGACCGCCCCCAATAGTGGATTCATATTGGAAGTCGCTCAGTGACTGATCATTACCATTGATGCCATAGGATGCACGGATTTTCAGGAAGCTGACCACTTTGTTTTGGGGCCAAAACTTTTCAAGCGTCGGCACCCATCCAACGGATACTGATGGGAATCGGCCATACCTGTTTGCACTACCAAACCGGGATGAACCATCGATGCGCAATACACCGGTCAGCAGGTATTTGCCCTGATAGTCGTAATTGACACGACCAAAGTATGAATTAAGCGCATACGGTTGGTTTTCCTGTCCGCCTGCAATTCTGTTTGCCGTGGGTACAGAAAAGTTCATTGAGGCCTGACCAAACGTATTAACCGGCAGTCCCTGGAAGGTTCCGTTAACGCTTGAAGCGTTATTTGCCTGGGCGCTCGTACCAACAAGGAATGTCATATGGTTTTCCCCATAATCCGTCATGTAGGTTATCGTATTGTCCCAGTTCCAAATGAGTCCCTGGTGCATTTCACGATATAAATTGGCATTAACCGTATTGTTTTGAGTTGCACTCAGGTAAAACACCGGGGTAAAGCTTTCCGTCCCCCAGAATGCCTGTTTGGCTCCAATATTGGTACGGAATCTTAACCCTTTGATGGGTTCAATTTCAGCATACATATTACCGACAAGATTGTCAGACCAGTTGTTGTTCCCCAAATGTGTTTGGACATAGGCCAGCGGGTTCGTCATTTCTTGTCCGACATAGCTAGAAATACCGTAAGGCTGGCCATTCGAGTTTAGAACAACAGGATTGTTGCTATATGGGTTTTGACTTGCAACATTTTTGTCAGTAACAACAACCGGCGTGATCGGATCCAGGTTGATGGCCGAACTAAGAGGTCCACCAAATTCACTATTGGCATTCAGGCTTCCGCGGTTCTTGTCATATGTGAAGCCGAGGTTTTCCCCAATCTTTAACCATTTTTTCAAATTGAATGTCGTATTCAATCTGATCGTCAGTCTCTTATCATGCGATATCGGACTGGCAACGATCCCCTGCTGATCATAATACCCAAGGGATGCATAATAGGTGGCTTTCGAATTACCTCCGCTAATGCTCAAATCCTGGTTCATTACAGCGGCGTGATTATTGAAAATTTCCTTTTGCCAGTTTGTGCCCTTACCCAGCGACTGGGGATTGGCAAAAATGATGCCATTCCCAGCCGCCACGGAGGACTCGTTACGCAGCGTAGCGTATTGTGTGGCATCCAATAAACTCAGTTTCTTGGCGGGTTGCTGAATACCAAGATAGGTACTGTAATGGATCTGCATTTGGCCGGCCGATCCGCTTTTAGTTGTAACCAAAACCACACCATTAGCGGCACGGGTACCATAGATAGCGGCAGATGCTGCATCTTTCAGTACCTCGATAGAGGCAATGTCTTCCGGATTCAGGTAGCCGATACCACCAACATCAACAGGTACGCCATCTACGATATACAACGGATCGCTGTTATTGATTGAGGTGGTACCACGAATCCTTACTGTGGAGGCTGCACCAGGTGCACCTGAACTTGCAGCAACGGTCACCCCGGATGTTCTCCCCTGCAGAGATTGATCCACTCTTGTTACCGGCATTTGCTTAAGATCGCTTGCCTGAACCGATGAAATGGAAGTGGTAACGAGGGCTTTTTTTTGCGTACCGTAACCTATGACAACCAGTTGCTGACCGGAGACAGATTGCATCGTTAGCCTTACATTAATAACGGTTCGGCCATTGATAGCGATCGTCTGTGATTGATAACCGATATAGGAAAAAATAAGCGTATCCTGCGATGACGGGACATTCACGGTATAATTACCCTTGCTGTCGGTAGCAGTTCCCATGTTGGTCCCCTTCACAAGAACGTTTGCACCGGGCAGACTTTCACCCGATTCAGAATCAGTCACATTTCCTTTTATCGTTACCTGCTGAGCATCAGCAACAACTTGTTGAGGCTGGTTGTCATTTCTTTGTATTAAAACAAGCTGGCCGCTCGTCGATATGCCAAAACGAAGAGATGTTCCTCTTAAAATATCCCAAAGCGCTTTTTTGGCTGTGACCTTTGTTAGTTTGATATCAACTTTCTTATTGAGCGGAACAAACTGTTCGCTGTAAGAAAGTTTCAATCCTGCTTGTCTGGCAATGGATTTCAGCACTGAGATAAAACTTTGACTCCCTTTTTTCAGGGTCACAATCGTGTTAAGTTTTACTGTTGCCGAACTTTGTGAATCCACATCTGATGCTGCGCGTTCATAAAAACCAGCGATGGCCGACTGATCTTTTGCTGCTCCATTCCCCTGTGCATAAACCCAGGATGGATTTCCCGTCATCAGGAATACACACATCCAAATACCCCCAGACAGCAGGGCTATTCGTATCGCTTTCCGTTTCATACAAGTAATCTCCATTTGTTTAATAAGCCATTGATTTACGTTCATTGTTCATTATTTTTTATCCTCAAAAATGATTGTTGTATCCTGGCGGCTATAGGACGCATGTATCGAGATCGAGAGCACCTGAAGCACTTCGCTCATTGACATTTGATCGTATGTTGCCGTTAAAGTGCGCTGGTACAATTGCGGATCCTTCACCTTGCAATCAATGTCGTACCACCGTTCCAGTCTTCGCACGACTTCTTTAAATGGTGTTTTCCTAAAAACCAGCTCCCCCCTGGTCCATCCTGTATAGTCATTTATGTCACTGATATCAGACACAGTCACGGGCCCGATATCCTCCAATACGCCAAGTTTATTTTTCGATAGTTCGGCAAGTTTCTTTTGCGGAGTACCCTTTCTGGCCCTTCCCATTGAAACCGAGCCTTCACTAACGGCGACTACCGTTTGTGATGAGTCGTAGGTCGTTACGTTGAACTTGGTTCCCAAATCCCTTATAAAAGCATGCTTTGTGACGACTGTGAATGGGTGATCCGCATCATGCCTGACTTCAAAAAACGCTTCCCCATCCAGATAGATCGTTCGGGCTTTGTTGCCATAATCCTTGGGGATGGTAAGCTTACTCTCTGCATTCAGGGTTATGCGGGTTCCGTCACTAAGAATCAGACTCGTTCGCTGTCCTTTTGATGTTGAAATTTCCCTGTCTGCTACCTGAGCGGTTTTATCGGAGGATATCTGTTTTTTTTGTGAGTAAAAAAACAGACCGGCAACCAAAATCACTGCGGCTGCAACATACCAATACCAGTTACTACCCCGATGGATTCTTTCAAAAACGGGATCTTCCTTTTCATCACTAGTCTTATAAACTGCAGGATCCGATTTAGGAAAATGTTCCTGACCGTCTTTGAACTTTTCCCATGCAACCTGTACATCTGCTTCAAAATCAACAATTTCCTGCTCGTCAGACTGTTCTATAAAAGTTTTAAAGAAATCCTCGTTTGCCGGACTCTCCTCAAGCCAGAAGGCCAACTGCTCCAATTCCTTCTCAGAACACGTACCTTCGACGTATTTATATAAAATTTTCCAGTTCATAGGTTCACTTTTATGTTGTTCTGCTGGAATACAACTGAGATTTTCAAAACCCTGTAATTTTTTTTAATAAATTTTTCCAGGGTGATGGCCAGAATCTGAAACAGTTAAAAGGTCACTTAAGAATAGCGTCGTGACCGGGGTAATCTGTTTGCTTATCTATTACTTATGAAATATCTGCTCGTAGGCGTTCTCTTATAAAATGCACGAACCACTTAAAACTATTCTTCCGAAAAAGCCGTTTACAGAGTTTAATTGAGTAACAGCGATAGCCCAATGACGATAAAAACCGGCAAGTATTCAGACAGGCATTCTCTGAGGATCTGCAGCGACCTTCTCATCTGTGATTCAACAGTTCTAACTGATATACCAAGATAACCGGCGATTTCTTTATAGGTAAGCCCCTCATGCTGATTTAGTTTATAAATACGCGAAGCTTTCGGAGGCAGATTATCAATGGCGTTCCGTGCAGCCTGAAAAAAAGCGTGGTCATCTGGATCCAGATTATCTTCGTAAGAGTACGGTTTATGGGAGTTCTGTTTTTTTGCTTCGGAAAGATATTTGCTTACAATTTTTTGATGCTTGATATAATTTAATGCTTTATTCCGCCCGGTTTCATATAACAGGCCTTTAAGATGTCCATTCGCATCCAGACCATCGCGCATCTCCCATATGGCAGCAAAGACTTCCTGTACCACCTCTTCTGCCAGGTCTTTCGAACGCACATACTTCCATATATACCTGCATAACGGGGTATAATATTTTAGAAAGGCGATCTCGAATGCATATTCATCACCCTCCCTAATCTTTTCGATCAATAATGTCTCTTTACCTTCAGAACTCACAATCCTGCCTAATTCAATTATTTATTTTCTTCTATATCCGGTATAAAAATAATTTTACGAAACGCAAAAAACCGATTATAAATATCTTTGAGAATACCGAAAATCAGACCAAAGGAAAATACTGTGCACCCTATATAGTGTGATTTTTTTTGAAAAAAAACAAAACGCCTGCCGAT
>DATFNI010000124.1:0-10811 GCA_035266485.1 Balneolales bacterium | reverse complement strand
ACCTGTGAACTCCCCCCGCCGCTCGCGAACTTGATGTCGGCATTAGCGCCTATGACAGCGATGGTTTTTACATCCTTAATATTGAGAGGAAGGATATGATCATTGTTCTTCAGTAGTACTATTCCCTCCTCCGCTACCTTTAAAGCCGTCTCCTGATGTGCGGGGATATTAATAGCACCGGGGCTACGATGACCAAATTTGTGAATCGCAAACATCACCCTCAAAATGCGACGTACTTTATCGTCGATCACAGATTCCGGAACCTGTCCCTCCTTTACAAGAGCCGCTACCGTATCACCCATGAAAAATTTACTATAATCAGGATTCGGAAGCATGCCCAGATCAGTACCCATCTCGATGTCGGTTCCATTTAATAAGGCTTCCATCGTGCTGTGCACGGCCCCCCAATCACTGACTAAAACACCCTTAAATCCAAGCTGATCTTTCAACACTTTGTTGACAAGAAAGGCATTCTCCGTGGCGTACTGTCCCCTGAACTTATTGTATGAACCCATCACCGCAAGTACGTGACCTTGCCGGACGGCCGCTTTAAAACCGGGCAGATAAATCTCGTGAAAAGCACGATCACTCATCCCGACATCTACCGTTGTGCGGTTCGTTTCCTGGTTGTTTGCTATATAATGTTTAACACAGGCAGCAATTCCCTGATCCTGAACCCCTTTTATATACTGAACAGCCATTTGGGAGACCAGGTAAGGATCCTCGCTCATATACTCGAAGTTTCTTCCATCCAACGGGGTACGTATTATATTGATGGCAGGTCCCAGGATCATATCCTTGCCCCGGTACTTAGCCTCGCTTCCAAGCACACGGCCAAAAGAATACGCCAATTTAGGATTCCATGTGGATGCCAGGGTGATTTCCGTAGGCAAATAGGTTACCCTGTTGGCGGGGTCATCCGATATTGTCCAGCCCCGGCCATGTTCATACCGAACACCATGGGGCCCATCGGACATAACCAGCTCGGGGATACCGAGTCTCTTTACTCCACCGGAAGTGAAAGAGGAACTGGCATGTATCATATCAATCTTTTCCTGCAATGTCATCCGGGTGATCAGCGAATCAATCTTATGTTCGACCGCCGTATTCTGGGCTTGAACAGATGCTGTGACCAGTAAACACAACATAAGAATGAATCCGTAAGTCATACGACCGGTTGAATTTGTAATTGATTTATCCATAGTTCAATGGGAAGTTTTATTTTTGTCGGAACGGTTATAACTGAAATTTTTAAACTGCAAAGTACGCCAAGATCGCGAAGATGTAATATCCCATTTAGTTCTGCGACACTTTGCGTTCCCGGCGGTTTCCTCCTATTTGACCTTCTTCAGGATTTCATGGATTTTTCTCATTAAATGGATATGAATTCCTCGTAATTACTATCCTTATTTGCGTTCTGAAGCAAAATCTCTGACCGGGCGATATAACGGGTGTTGGATGTCAACCGGATTAATCTGATCTTTATTACCGACTTTTTTGTCCGACTTCAATGACCTTATAAAAGGCCTCCGTCGGTTGGTTCTTTCGGTTGAACAGCAAGGGATAATCCGTACGTCCAACGATAGGCCAGTTGTTCTTCCATGATTGCTTGTTATTCAGTCCCCAGAAAGTAACTCTGCTGATAACATCACGATGTTTCAGAAATAGTTTAAAGAGTGCGGCATAGCGGTTAGCCAAGGCTTGTTTCATCGAATCCGGCAATCCGGTCACATACGGATTATATTTAGGGTTTTTACTGTGGCGTATCGACGACGGCGGGTTATCCGGATGAGGCGGGTTGGGCAATACGCTGATATCCATTTCGGTAATCATCACCTTCACACCCAGTTTTGCATAATCCTCGATGCTGGCCTCAATCTGTTTGATAGTCGGAGAATACAGATGCCAGTGTCCCTGCATTCCAATTCCGTCAATGGGTACGCCTTCCTTTTTCAACTTTTTCACCAGGCGGATCACGCCTTCTCTCTTGGAAGGGTTGGTAAGATTGAAATCGTTGTAATAAAGTTGTGCCGTCGGATCGGCTGCATGGGCATACTCAAATGCCTTGGCGAAGTAATCCGGCCCGATTATCTGCATCCATTTATCATCTCTGAGCGACCCATCTTCATTGACGCCCTCGTTAAGAACATCCCACCCGTTGATACGGCCTTTATACCGTCCGACAAGTTTATCGATGTGTCTTTTCATTCGCATGAGTAACGTATCACGGCTCACCGGTTTTCCTTCGCTGTTTTCGAAGACCCAATCCGGCACCTGTTTATGCCATACAAGATTGTGCCCCAGTATGAACATGTGATTTTCCAATCCGAACTGCACATACCGGTCAGCAGGGCCAAACCGATAGACGCCGGGTTTTGGATTGACCGGAGCCCATTTCAACACGTTTTCCGGACTGATGGCGTCAAACTGTTCTTTGATCAGCTTCACATCTTCTGCCGGCTTGCCAAATATCTGTCCGTAATCCATGGACACCCCGATCAGAAAATCACCTTTATAAGCATCCTTAAGAGACGGCATCTGATCCATACTCACAATGCATGGCAGCACTATAACCACCAGCAAAGTTACGATCACAACCCTGTTATTACTAAAAAAACGTCGCATAACCGTCCTGAATATTTAAGGCATATAGAAAATCCATCATTACCAAAGGGCACCACACTATTTAATGAAGTAATGAATTAATTCTTTTTATTACAACCAACAAGGATCAGTACCGGTAGGATGTGTACCGATCAATCTTCCATGAAACCTTCCCTGCCAGCGGGTCATTTTCGAGGAGAAATGCGTTACCCCGTTTTGACAATTTCATTTCGTGCAAGACCTGGTCGGATGGAAGGCAAACCAGTCCTTTTGCTTTAGTAGTATCGGTAGCAAACACATCCAATTCCAGGTGAGACCAATCCATATCCGCTGTTGACTGAGCAAGTTTTATGTGTGGTATCACCGAACCGTCATGTACCAGTATTATGATAGGAATCTCACCGGCTTCTATGTGGTGCCAGCCGCCTTTGTAAATCTTATTTGTTTGATAATCGATCCATGTGCCCGGTGGCAGATACACGTCTCTGCTGTTGATGTTACTCTTCATCAATGGCGCGACCAGCATATCAGACCCGAACAGGTACTCATCGTCAATCAACCATGATCCCGGGTCGTTCGGATATTCAACGAACAGCGCACGGGTCATCGGCAGGCCATGTTTGCTGCAGTATTTTGCCTGGGCATAAACGTAAGGCATCAGACGGTATTTCAGGTTATCTGCCCTGCGGAATGCATCCATAAACTTCTTACCGTAAGCCCACGGCTCGGTTGGTGGCGTCCCATGTGCCCGGCTGTGGGAAGTCAACATGCCGAATGGCACCCAGCGGCGGTATAATCCTGCCGGTGCTTTCTGCACAAATCCCCCCATATCATGACTCCAAAACGTGAATCCGGACAACCCAAATGACAAACCTCCTCTTAGTGTGGCCGCCATGGCATTATTTGTATTGGCCGCATCGCCGCCCCAGTGAATGGGGTACCGCTGGCTCCCGGCCCACGCGCTGCGTGCCCAGATGATATGGTTACCGGTTATCTTATAGGTGATATCCGCAGCTGCCTTATTGTACCGCAACGGATACAGGTTGTGTTCATAAAACCCGGTACGTCCGTCGTAATAGATGCCTTCAGGCGGAGCTGCTTCCCCGAAATCCACTTTAATGGCTCCAACACCCATTCGCAATAAACCGGCAAGTTTCTCCTGATACCATTTTACGGTGGCCGGATTTGAGAAGTCGAGAATGGCATCCTCATACGGAAGGTTTCCTTTCGCGTCTTTCACATACAGACCTTTTTTAAGGATCTCAGGGAAAAGTGTGTTCTTTGGTGTGAAATACGGCAACTGCCATAAGGAAATGTGGAATCCGTCCCTTTTTAAATCACTGATCATCTTCCCAGGTGTTGGAAACCGGCTGATTGAGAACTTATAATTGTTACGCCAGTCTGTCTCAAACCATCCCGTATCTATATGGATCACATCGGCAGGAATTTTGTTCTTTCGAAGTTTGGCTGCTACTTCCAGTACCTGTTTCTCGCTGTAGTAGGTGATCCGGCTCATCCAAAAACCAAAAGACCATAACGGAGGCATCGGAGACTTCCCGGTTAGATTTGTGTACTCGTTCAATATCTGTTTGGGATTTCCAAGGAATACAAACAGATCAAGTTGGTCGTCACCGATCATCAGCGCGTTCACACCATCGTATGAACGACCAATATCGCAGGTTATGGGTGTTGATGTATGCATGAACATGCCATACCCACGATTGCTCATGAAAAAAGGAATGGGCTTATACATGCCCACGTTTTGCACCCCGTTGGCATCGTCGGTCCAGAGCACCACTTTTTGTCCGCGCTTATCCAGGCGCGTAAATGACTCGCCGAGCCCATATATCTTCTCGCCTTCCGACAACTTGAACGAGGCGCATATACTTCTGGAGTAATCCGACGAGCGACGGACAAAACCAAAGGGGACTACCGGTGTAAACGTGCTGTCGTTGTCAACCGTATGGTCGGTACTGGTTATGATGCGTCCGTCTGCATATCTGAAGACTATGTGCCAGGGATTCTTTGTGATCGTCACTGTTTGGCCAAATGGATTCGTATAACGATATCCGTTTTTAACATAACTGAACTTCCAGTCGGACCGGTCATTGGATGGTTGTTTTACGAGCATCAGGGAATCTGCTTCCGGGTGGACAACGGCGCCGGTAGACATACGGATACGCACGGTACGAGGCCCCACAAACTCCAGGGAAAAAGGCAGCGATGGATTGGTGGCATATTCCCTGTCAGGAAAAACAACTCCGTGAAATGGCTGAAGTACCGCCAGTTCATTATCGAAAGCCATACGCCGGAAATACCGGTTTCGCTGCCACTCGATATGCCCGGATGCCGTCTGCGGATCGAAGTCAACCAGTGTATCGGCCAGGAAGTAGGTGTTTGTGAAACTGCGGAAATCAGGACTGATATCCACCGGTTCGTTGATGAGTTTAAATGAGTTTTGTGCGAATGCGGGGAGATAACTTACAATGATCAGGATGGCCATCACTCCAAACTCCCGTAAAATCCTCCTGTTTATAATGTTCCTTTTCATGATTTGTTACAATTGATTACACAGCTAAAGTTTGATTTAACTTACATTTATCTCTATGATTTTGCACATTAACCGAGCTTCTGTTGCTTATTGACCAACCGCTTTACGGATCAGAGCTTTATTTGGCACACTCCTTCGTTATTTGAGTAATAAAAGTTTCTTGGTATCATGGTATCTTGCGGTTTTAAATTCATATAAATACACTCCACTCGGTAGATTGGTGGCATTAAATTGAACGGAATAACGCCCTGCATTCTGGTATTTGTTAACCAGTGTTTCTACTTGCCTGCCCAGTACATCAAATACTTTTAACGTTACCGAAGCACTCACAGGTAATTGATAGCTGATACGTGTGATCGGGTTAAACGGGTTCGGATAGTTCTGTTCCAGTTTGAATCCCTTCGGAATATTCAAACTTGCTTCATCGGATATCCCGGTAGTAATACCGGCACCTTTCATTATCGCATCGAGCTTGCCCTGATCCAGAGTTACTCCTGTACTACGGTTAAATAACTGCATATTGGTATCCCAGAGGAAAGGCACGATTCCATGGCTAATCGCCGACTTCGTAACGTAATAATCATAGTAATTAACGGAGGTATGGTTAAGCGCCTGGTCTGAGGGAGGGCTTAGATTTCGTTTATCTGCTCCAAACTCTCCGATTATTACCGGAATTCCTTTATCAACAAACTTTTTCTTCATTAACTCGAATTCGCTATCCATATAGCTTTCCTCACCCCAGGTTGCGTTGCGCGTAACATCTGTAGAAGAATGATAGTCCTTTCCCCAATAGTAAAACATATTGCCCCAGCTTGCATCTTGATTCATGAGCGTAAACTGATAGGGCGAATAGTAATGAACTTCTACTACCAAACGGTTTGCAATTTGGTCCGTGGGCATTGTGTTCATCAAGTTATTGGTTTTATCGATGTCAGTTGACGGCCCCTGGATGATTAGGGTACGGGAACTGTTATTTCCACCAGTTGCGCGTACGGTATTGATAAAGGTTTGGTGGTACGATAACAATATCGCCATCCCTGCGGCATCATTAACATTGGGCTCATTTGAACCGGCAAAAAGCAAATGGTCATTATAGTCTTTGAATTCATTTGCTATTTGAGTCCAGTAAGCACGTTGTCTTTTATTTACCTGGGCCGAATCCGCTTTATCCACCCTGTTTTCCAGCCACCCATCATCCCAATGAATATTAATGATTGTATACATGCTATCATTAATACAATAGTCCACCACCTGCTTCACACGGACAAGCCAGGCCGGATCAATTTTACTCGTAACGGTATCGGAATGGGCGAACCAGGCAACAGGCAGCCTGACCGAATTGAACCCTGCGGCCTTTACGGAATCAATTAATTTTTGGGTCGTATATGCGCCTCCCCATGCCGTTTCTCCGCCAATGGCTTCAAGCGTATTCCCCATGTTCCAGCCGACTTTCATCTTACTAATTACCTGTTGTGCCGGCGGTAATTGCGTTTGTGCAAGTAACGGTGTACTAATAACTAACCCAAAGAGAAACGCGGTTAAAATCCCTCTTTTAAGAAATAGCTTAATTGATTTCAGGAAATATGTTTTTGTCTTCATCCAGGATCTCTTTGAACATATCTTTTTCTGTGTTTGTTTTAAGGGTTGTCATTTTTGGGGAAGCGGAGCTTCACCCCGGGGCGTTGATAAACCTGATTTATCACTACAGAGCGAACAGATAGAAATATTGCCCGTATTTTACCCTTATTTAATTAGCTGCATTTTTATAGTCATGACATGTCCCCCTGCAGTCAGTCTTACGAGGTACATTCCACTGGCACACATTGATCCATCAAATTCTACACTATGAATCCCAGGAGATTCCTTTTTATTAACTAATGTCGATACTTCCCTTCCCAGCACATCATACACTTTGAGCTTAACATAACTGCTAGCAGGCAGATCATATCTTATCGTAGTAGTCGGATTGAACGGATTCGGATAATTATCAAACAGTTTAAAGTGCATCGGTGTACCCGTACCCGTCCGGTCGATACCGGTCATAGTCGGTTGTATCATGATAGGGTATGACTGAAGCTCGGTGGAATCTTTCATTGTCACACTAAGACGGTAGTAATATGTCGAGCCGTAAGGTGCCAGGCTGTCAACGAAAACCGTTTCAGTTGGACCAACTTTCGCATAATCAGCAAAGGGCACGCCACTTACCCCGTTGTGCGGTGCGTTGCCTGCGCCTCGCTGTACCATGATGCTGTCACTCTCAGGATTCCTGTTCTGCCACTGCAGCTTTACCGAACCGTCGGAATTCTCATTGATGCTCAGGTTAGTCGGTGACTCTGGATAAGTGTTAATGAGTATATCCTTGATTTCATTGAATGTACCTGTTCTCCTGTTGAATATCTGGAATGTCCCGCCGTCATCCCATACAAACGGCGCTACTCCGTGTTGCAGTGCCTGATCGACGACAGTAGCGTAAGCGTACATCCGCGGATTGTAGGCACAATTGTTTACGAAGGCGTATTCCCCCATGACGACCGGAATGCCATTCTTTTGCGACCACGTGGTTACCTGGTTCATCTCAGATTTTATTGTTGAAAGGATGTTAGCATTCGATGTAGTCCCTCCGTTGAGACCAAACGGCCATGGATCATAAGAATGATAATATCCGATCAGAAACTTATCTGACGAATCCGGAATTGCTGCGCTGACAAGCTGCGCTGAATTTGACCACATATACCCTGAAAACAATACGTTGCGTGTTGGGTTTGTGCGGCGAATTATTTTAAGGACTTCTTTATTGATCTCATCCACATAATTCTGCGGTGTCGGATTAGGCTCGTTCAGTATCTCAAACATTAAACTGTCAGACTTGGTCCGGAAATGAGTAGCTATCTGGCTCCAGAGGCTGTCGAATCGGGCAAGGGCTTCATTTACATATGAGGAGTGGGCCGGATTTTCCCATGTTACATCTCCGAGTGTATCTTTGAGCCAGAATTCATGGTGCGCATTGATAATTACAAAAAGGTTATCATCAAGTGCCCAGGTCACGACAGTATCGACTCGTGCCATAAACGTGCTGTCGATCGTATAAGGCGGCTTCGTTAACAACCTGCCGTCATATCCCCATGTGACTGGTATTCTCACTGCATCGAACCCCGCATTCTTTAAATCGGTGAAAAGACTCTTTTGTATAGGCGGGTTCCCCCATGACGTCTCTCCACCCGGATATGCATCCAGCGAGTTACCGATATTTATACCTCTTTCCATTCCTTTTACCGCCTCTTGAGGTGTTAGCTGAGCTTTTACATTTGTTGAAAAAATTAGTATCAATAATGTAGCTGTGGTAACATATTTGTGCATGGTGTTGACTTCCTTCCTATCTATTTACCAAAAGTTGATCAAGCTTAAAATACCTCTGATTCGATTCGTTGCTTTCAGGAAAACTTCGTCACTGTTATCAGAAATACGTCATTTTGTCGAATCTCCAATTCTTTGAGAAATGGCTTGCCGGGTTTCACTTTTATCATTCCATTATAAATGGGAGAACCGTCGTTTTTCTCTTTTATGAATGTAACTTGCTGCTTCGTGAGTTGATTCGGTTTGCCGAGTTCAAGATAAGTATTATACGGATCGTTAACTTTATAGCCAATTTTATACACTTTCAAATCATAACTTCCTTCAGGCATTCCGGAAATCGATATTTTTACGTTGCCTATTGTTTTGGCGGGTACATCGCGACTGTAGTATTGCTGATCATTTATTGAATCAGGTAGGGTGTTGGTAAAATTCCAGAACAAGACCTGTACATTACCGCTGGAATCTTTACATGCCCACGACGAGCTATCGGCATCGGCCAATTCAATTTTGCCCAGCTTATTCAAATAATCATAGGCATAAAATGCCGGTTTTTTTATGCTTTGATAATTCAATAATCCAAAACCACCGTGAAAAGGCCGGAATCTGGGTCCGGCTTCTTCGAAAATATCCGTAAATGTCCAGTACGACATTGAATTTGCCGCATCTCCGACCTGTTTGATCTTTTCAAGGATATAAGGTGCCTCAACGTAGCTGTCGTGTAGTGGATCAGAGGGCGTGTACGAAGAGCTCCATTCCGTGTAGTGAAGCTCTAAACCAGGCATTGAAGAATTCTTTATCTGATTGCGTGAATGTAAGATATCTCCGCTTACACTCCACTTGTTTTTGTCCAGCACCGTGCCCGTATTCCCGTACTCATCTAAAAATCCCTGCCTAACGCCATAGGAATGAGTACTGATAAAATCGAGCGGAAGATGATTCTTGCTGCAGAAATTAATCATATCCGGAACCCATGCTCCGCCTGCAGTGGCAGGTCCACCGACACGGTATTCTTTGTTTACACTTTTAATGGCATTTACAGTGTAACGGTACAATTTAAAATATTGCTGTTGTGTGCCTGACCAAAATCCACTCAGGTTGGGCTCATTCCATACTTCAAAGTACCATGTCTTAACTTCATCGGCTCCATATCGTTTCGTAAAATGAAGTATCAGGTGGTGTATTAAGTCTGCCCATTTATTATAATCTTTGGGAGGCGTTACATTTCCCTTCCACCAAAAAATAGTTTTCCTGCCGCTGGCGAGAGCCGAAGGCATAAATCCCAATTCAACAAACGGCTTCATCCCGATACTCACCAGATAATCATATAAGACATCGATATACTGATAGTTATATTCGGGATTGCCTTTGCGGTCTTCCTTATAAATCCCCATATCATCGGATAACAATCCGTGCATGCGGATATATTTAAAACCGATTTCTTTTCTTGCAAGCGCTAATTGTTTCTCCCAGTCGGCACGCAGCCCTTCATTGGCTCTCCCGGCGCCGACACATTCCTTAAACATTGTGTTAAAGGGACCTTTAACGTGATTGTAATCAAGACGGATTATCCGTTCAGGTGTTACGGATTGTGCAAATACATTTGTAAAAGACAGACCAAGGAGGATAATTAAAATGGCCGCGTTAGAATTAAAAAGCTTTTTCATCATTAAATTTATTCTCATATGTGTCATCTTATCAACGGAAGTTTCAATCTTACTGCATCACGCCGCAAGTTTGAGGCTATACCAAAATAGCAATTACTTCTAAAATGTTTCGGCACAGTTAGTTAGAGAAAAGATTGATGTTCGTACTATTCTTTTATTGATTATTTATTGCCCCCTGTATGTCGAAGAAATATTTAGCGGGTACAAAGGAATCTATTGGGTTTTTATATAAAGTGCTTAACTAAGGGCATTTGTACTCACGCCAATTGATAATTATGGATGTAATTCTTTGAAATAAATGTTATTAAATATTAAAAATTTACATTTACCTATGTGATTTCATAAACTGTTTCTCAACATCCTGCATTTCTAGAGTGGAACACCTCCCAGGTGTATTCGAAAGGTTTGGAACCAGACTCAAACGATAGCAAGCTGTGGCATTCAGCACAAGGATGTCGGCCAACATTATAGATCTCTACTGCCGGCACACCAGCATAAGAAAACATCGTTGTTCTCTCGACCTATTTTATCACTATCACCCGATTTGTATATACTAAGGAGGTTTTACCGCAGGGATTCTAATTGCCTGTCAGATAATCACCAAGTGGAGGCGCGATTGTATTTCTAATCGTAGGTTT
>DATFNI010000123.1:0-22850 GCA_035266485.1 Balneolales bacterium | reverse complement strand
ATTGGCATTGCCAACAAGCAGATTGGCCCCATCGCTTGTGTTCCAGCCGATGACTGCAGATTGATCACCGTGAGCAATCTTATCAAATGGAAATCCCTTTATTGTCCGGAATGTGTCATTTCCAGAATTTTCGTAACCACCCATTTTCCCGCCCTTGCCTGTGGCTTCGAAAAAATCGTCGTACCCGTTATTGTTCAGATCAAACCAGGCGACTCCCGGTCCGAGCCGGCTGAGCCGGAATGGCAATAGGGGCTGTAATTCATAATCACGGAAGGTATTTTCGTGATGTTTGTATCCAATCAGGCTGGAGACATCTTTGAAAAGGGGATGAGGTGTTTTCTCAACCTCTCCTTTTTTTAATGGAACGGGTTGATGATCGGGTTCTGTAATTTCATAAATCCGGTTCGCCTCCACATCATTGATTTTGCTCCGGTAGCCATCCCGCCAGTCTACGACGATCGTATAATGGGCATCCGGCTTTGTAGCCGCAAACATGGCCATTGCTTGCGAACCGGACAGGTAATCACCGCCCGCACTGATTTCCCGTTCCTGCCGATGAGCACCCCCAAGAAGCTTGATTTTCGCTCCAATTCCCTGGGTGTTTGGTACCAGGCCTTTTAGTTTAACTGCGATGCGCGGAGCCGTAGTCTTGTTTTCGTAAACGGCAGCCGTTTCATTCAGTCGGTTGCTGATCAGATCCAGATCCCCGTCATTATCCAGGTCCGCTGCAGCCATTCCCTGGGAGATATCCGGTTTCGTAAATCCCCAGTCCGAGCTTTTATCCGTGAAAGTGAGATTGCCGTTGTTCATGAATATCTTGTTGGTCAGTTTCAATGGTGGGGCCATCCGGATAAACTTTCCGTAATTGTCATCGATATCCAGTCCCTGATTAATCATCTTTTGCTGGGTATCTATGTCCAGGATGTTCTTGTAATATCCTGTATTTACAATCAGATCCGGGTATCCGTCCAGGTTGACATCCATGAATTTTGTACCCCATGACCATCCCGTGGCCTCCAAGCCGCTCAGATAAGATATTTCGGCAAAGGTGCCATCCTCTCTTTGCAGGTACAGGGAATTGCGGTTATACTGCGGGCGCGCTTTCATCTGACCCATCAAAGAGGGAAAGAGATCAAAGGAGCCCATCTGGGTGAGACGTCGTTTGTGGTTCGGGCTCAGCATTTCGGTGACGAACAGATCCGGCAACCCGTCATCGTTGATGTCCCCGATGGCAACCGACATAGATGAAAAACTGGCATTACGGATGGACGACCAATTGATCTCTTTGAATGTGCCATTTCCCTGGTTGATCCAAACCCGGTCGGGCGTAAAGAAATCGTTGCACACATACAGATCGGGCAGCCCGTCATTATTAAGATCATGAAACCGGGCCGTTAAACCCCAGTCGGGCTGTAGCCCGAACGGCTTGCCCTGATCATTCAGAAAGATGTTTTTTGTATCTGTAGCCAGCTTAAACGTCCCGTTACCCTGGTTGAGATATAACTGGTCTTTTTCCCCTATTTCAGCCACTCCTGCCAGTTTACCGCTTTTCGTTAGGTAGATCCTGTATTGCTTATCAAACGGGGGGACCAGCTTGTATTTGATGCCCTGCTTGGTTTGGATCTTTTTTAGGATGTGTTTATTGGATAGCTGCTTGCTGGGGTAAATATCCTTGACCGACTTTTTCTTATAATTTGCAATATACAGATCGGGATACCCGTCGCCGTTTATATCGGCCAGGGTCATCGTCATGCTTCCTTTTTTTCCCTCCAGGCCGCTGTGCTTATCCAGGGTGAAATGGCCTTTCCCATCGTTGAGGAAGATCACGTTACCCTGTCCCAGAGATGTCACGATCAGATCCAGGTCGCCGTCGCCGTCCACGTCTGCAAATACTGCTCCGGTCGAGTGATAGTCTGGGAGCCCGACACCAGCCTCTTTTGTGATATCTTTGAACCTCATCCCACCCATATTCAGGTAAAGTTTGTTGGGACCATTAAGGTTACAAAAATACAGGTCGACCAGGCCGTCCCCGTTTATATCGCCGGCAGCAACACCTGATCCGTTCAGATATTGCCGGTTTTCGGCTATTTCTTTTTCCGTGATGGTATTTTTAAAATTGATACCGGTTTTTGAAGGGGATAGTTGCTTAAATCCCGTATGCCCGAAATACCCCGGGTCCACCGTGGCCCACCGATAATTTTTCTCCTGATGCCATTTCAATGTCGTGGAGGAGGAACACCCAAACAGGAGGCCCGACAAGAGTACAAAGGCAGACAGGAATTTCAGGTTACTAACTCTTTTGAGGTTGGTGGTCACAGGATATTCAGGATTGATTGGGTTGGTTCGGATCAGACACACACTAAGCCGCACTTTACGATCCAAATCATAGAAAATGATGAATTGTATCAAAATAAAACCTATCTACCAAATCAGGATTACGATGGATTCCCGGGAAGATATATGACAAGGACTATCTATTTCACCATCTCATCAATAAATGAGATATTACTGTATGATCTGATCATGATCTGTCTGCAGATCACAGAGTTACTCAGAAAGTAGGCGACCATTATTTTATAAGAACGATTATGAACAAAAGGATTCCTTACCCGTCTATCATTTTTATCATATTAATTATGTCATCCGCGCAGGCACAATCGGTAAGCGGGAATTATGACATTACTCGGTATGGTGCCGTACCAAATAACGGAGAACTCTGCACCGGTGCGATTAATAAGGCTGTTGAGGTCTGCTCCGATAATGGTGGGGGGACCGTAATTGTGCCATCCGGGACGTTTATCAGCGGTACCATCATCCTGAAAAGTAAGGTTACGCTCCACCTTGATCCGGGTGCGGTGATTAAGGGAAGCGGAAATATGAACGACTATAAAGTGGATGGAAATGTCGAGGGTCTCATATTTGCAAAGGAGGCTTCCCATGTGTCCGTTACCGGGCCCGGAATTCTTGATGGTAATGGGACTCACTTTATGAATATGCATAAGCTGCGTATTGGTGGCGACGCATTTCAATATACCCGGCAGGGGAAAGACTACCTGAGCGGAAGTGACGGTATCGCCGACGGGCCGGTGGTGCCGCTTGAAAGGCCGGCCGAAATGCTGCGATTCATGCACTGTTCGAATGTACTTCTTCAGGGTGTCACGATACATGATGCCCCAAACTGGACGATTCATCTGGGGGATTGCAGCGACTCAAACATTATGGGTATTACAATCGAGAACAACCTGTTGATTCCCAATAACGACGGTATCCACCTTACTACCTGTCAGAATATTCATATCTCGGATTGCGATATTAAGACCGGGGATGATGCCATTGCTGTGACCGGGTTAACCTTCTACACAGAACATGATCAACATGAAGTCTATAAGAAAACCTATACCGACAGTGTTTGCAAAAATATTACTGTCGCCAACTGCACCCTGGAGTCACGGTCGTCCGGCGTACGCATCGGCTATGGTGCGCACAGTATCGAAGATTGTACCTTCAGCAACCTGGTAATTCACGATTCCAACCGTGGTATTGGAATATTCGTGCGGGGGAAAGGGTCGGTGAAGAACATTACGTTTGATAACATCATTATTAAAACGCGTTTGCATACCGGTCAATGGTGGGGAAATGGGGAACCGATTCATGTTTCCTGTCTGCGGCGACTGGCGAATACTCCGCTTGGGAGTATCCAAAATGTTCGCTTTTCGAATATCACGGCAGAGAGTGAAAACGGAATCCTGGTATATGGAGTGGGTGATAGTCCGGTCAGAAACCTGGAATTTGACAATGTCCACGTTAAAATTCTGAATAGTCGGTTGAATAAAACATTTGGCGGTAATTTTGATCTTCGTCCGGCAGCCGAGCTGTCAGAAAGTATTTTCAAACACGAAATCCCCGGATTCTATGGACAATATATTGATGGGTTGAAACTCAACAACGTCACCATAAACTGGGCCAAGGGATTGCCGGATTTTTTTACGTACGCACTGCAGCTTAGCCATTTTACAAATGTAGATATCAATGAGTTCACCGGGAGACAGCCTCATTCCGGCGACCTTACTCATTCCGCAATCAGCCTGAGTCATGGCCGTTCCGTAAACGTGCGTAACTGCAGAGCCCCGGAAGGAACGGGCATCTTCCTGTCTTATTCAAATATTCGTGGGAAAGGTCTTTTTGTGAACAACGATCTGAGAAATGCTCAGAAAACTATTTTACCGTCAAAAGATGGGTTTTTATTTGAATCCAACCTGTTGCCGGGACAGTGAAGCGGTTTTAATTTTTAATGAGGATTAGAGGAATCCAGGTTAATCGCTGAACGATCCGTTTTGTTTTACAAGCACTTCATGCTGCGGTGCAAAGAGATCAAACATAGGCAGGGTAGCTGCGCCCAGGGCAGATGCATCGCTTCCAGCAGTGGCAAGCCGGAGATCAGGGACGGTTTCTTTCCCATCGATCCTTAGATTGGGAAGCCTGCTTTTGAGGCCGTTACATAAATCCAATATAATCGGCTCGGGAAGAGTGCCGCCGAGGAAGATAATCTCCGGGTCGACAATGTACTCAATTGACAGGAAGGCAGGAGCCAGAATGTTGATTGCCTGTTCAAGCCATTCCATGAAAACGGGATTCTTTTTTTCATACAGATTGAGCAGGTCGGCAGGCCTTAAAGCACGCACCCCTTTTTTGTCAAGCCATTTGTAGAGTCTTGAAATGTTGAAGTGTTCCCCGATGTGGGGGCGGTCGGAGTTGCTCAACATGCTGACCGGACCGGAGTAGGGGAGATAACCGATTTCACCGGCGTTACCGGTAATCCCGTCGTATAACTGACCGTTAAGCACCAGTCCGCCACCCAGGCCAGCTCCGAAGAAAATGTACAGGAAGGAAGAAACATGACGACCATCGCCATACCAGCGTTCACCGACAGCTGCAGCCGAAGCATTGTTTTCCAGGAAGATAGGCACGTCCATATGCCTGGATAGCATCTCCAGCACCGGCACATTCACCCAGTTGGGAAATGCTTTGGGATTCACCATCGTTGCCACTGACTTATTCCTGCTGAAATCGATAGGCCCCGGAAAACTTATGCCGATGCCCCCAATTTGTTTTTCCTCCAAATCCTGTTGTTTAATCAATTCCTTGATAGATGCCGCCATCAAGTCGATGGTGTCGCCGGGAACCGGAGTTTCTAACTCGTAATAAATATGTTGTTTGACATTCCCTGTCAGATCAAGAAGAATACCCGTAAGGTGGTCGCGATTAAAATCAATACCTATGGAATAGGCCCCTTCGGGATTAATTTCCAGGATTATGGATGGGGCTCCACGGCCGTCCTGCCGTTTGCTTCCTTCCCGGATGAGATTCGTATCAATGAGCCTTTTGACAATATTTGAAACCGTTTGTGCGGTTAGGTTGGACCTGCGGGCAATATCTGCACGCGATAAGGGACCGAATAGTCTAATCGTCTCAAAAACAATTCGGTAATTATACGCCTTGGTATACGTTAAATTTGTTCCGGTAAGCATGCGTTATTTCAAAAATAGGTGCTCATATAACTGATATCCTCATCCGGATATTATCTATTTTTCAATCCTTTCCCTATTTAATCAAATAATTTGATCAAACAAAAATCAACCTCCTTCTCAGAAAAATGCAGAAGACGGGGTGGAATAAACGTATCACTAACACTTGCAATAAAAAATACAAAGAAATGTAAAAGCGAATGAATTTCAAAATTTCTGGCCTCCTTTTTCTTAAAAAGTAAAGGTTATGCGTGTGCAGAAGGTCATTAAATAAGAGCTTTTCATGTTCTGAAAGCCATCCAATTCGTATAAATCCACTCCGTAAAACGATTCCATTTATTCAAAAGTGAAAATTGTACATAAGTATTTAATATTTATAATATTTATGTACTCCGTTTTAATTCACTATGATGGATAAATTGGGTATATTTTTATGTCAATGAATATTGATATGTAAAGCCTTGCCACCGATGGCCCTTGTACTCGAGTGATAACTGCAAATCTAAGTCAGATCGGGTGAGATCTAAGGAGGGTTATTGAATGTATACAAACTGTAAAATAATTGAGGGATTTCGAATCGGGAAAATCTGATTCTATGCCTTGGTAAAGAGAATCCGATTTGTCCCTTTCTTATCAGCCGATCGGTGATTTATGTGGAGGATTACAGGTTGCGTATCTAGGAATGGAAGATGATATGCCAACCTGATCCGGAGTATTTATCAAAAAAGTGAGAGAAGCGCTTTTCAAGCTTACTGAGGGATAGAGTGCCGGAATCCGATGGAGGGAAAAAGCAACCGGACAATCATCCTAAATCTACAATATTCAAAATACAAGAGATTATGACTATTAAGCTACGTTACAATCTGCCTGCCATTTTTATTGTATCATGTCTCACTTTTTGGGTTTTGATGATGCCATTTGAGGTGTTGGCTCAGTCGGGCAGGATCACAGGCAAAGTCACAGATGCAATAACCAAAGAGTCGTTACCGGGGGCCAGTGTTGTAATCAAGGGTACTACGATAGGTGCCGCTTCGGACTTACAGGGTAATTACACTATTAACGGAGCGCCAGCCGGGGAGCATACCCTGACCATTTCCTACATAGGCTATGATGCTCAGGAGAAGCCTGTACAGGTAAATCCAGGCCGAACCACAACCGTTGATTTTGCACTTAGTCCTATAAGTCTTCAGGGACAGGAAGTGGTTGTATCCGTACAGGCAAGCGGACAGCGGCAGGCCATTAACCAGCAGCTTGCATCGAACACCATCGAAAACGTTGTCTCAGAGAGCCGGATCAGATCATTACCTGATGTAAACGCCGCCGAATCGGTAGGAAGACTACCGGGGGTGTCGATCGAAAGGTCCGGAGGCGAGGCTACTAAAGTGGCAATTCGGGGTCTTTCACCGAAATATAACCTGGTTACAGTTAATGGGGTGGAGATACCGGGTACAGGAGCGGACGATCGTAGTGTCAACCTTTCCATTATCTCGTCCAATATGCTTGACGGGATATCACTGAAAAAGGTGGTGACACCGGACATGAATGCCGATGTGCTTGGTGGAACGGTAGATCTCAAGCTGATGGAAGCACCCGACAGCATGATTATGAATGCGTCTATACAAGGTGGGTATAATCGCTTACGCTCTTATTATGGTAATTATAAATTTGATGCTTCTGTCAGTAACAGATTCCTTAAAGACAGGTTGGGTCTGATTCTAAGCTTCAATGCTGATCGCTACAACCGCAGTGCTGATATTTTCCAGGGCGATTATTTGGAGACAACCTTAACCGGTACTAATGAAACGGCCGTTGAAGTGTCTAATTTGAATCTGAGAGAACAGAATGTTGAGCGGGGACGGACAGGCGGAAGCATGGTAATGGACTACCGTATTCCGAATGGAAAGGTAACCCTTAATGGTTTTTATAACCGACTGAACGACAATGCATTGAATCATATCAATCAGCTAGATATTCACAACAGGCGTCATTACTACCAGCTTAATTATAGCCCTAAAAGTTATAATTCAATTTTTACTGGTGCCTTTGGACTACAGAGAGATTTCAACTGGATGAGTGTTGATATCGGGGTTTCCCGATCGGGAACCCTTGCAAAGAATCCATCAAACTATATCTACCAGTTTGATCAGGAAAATGCGGCGTTTATTGGTGAGCCTACCCCGGATACACGCCCATCGGAAATACCGGCTATGGCCACTAATGACTCGACGCTAATCGCACTTCAACAACTCTTCCATGAAACGATTCACCGCAATGAAAACGTGACAGGTACCCAGTTGAATTTAAAGTTCCCATTCCGTTTTAGTGATCATATAAGTGGGTATTTAAAAACAGGGGGTAAGCTTCGATGGCTCGACCGTATGAATAATGTTGAGCGGATCGGTCGGGATGGGCTCCAGTATGGAGGAGGCCGGCAGGTTTTTGTATCTATGGATGGAGTTGACCCGCAATTCCAACTCGACTCATTGTTTTTGGAATATGGGCATGTCCCCATGTTTCCATTTTCATCTAACTACTACCGACCTAAATATCTGAGCGGGCAGTTTGGAGACTATCCGATGGGGCCTGTGGCCAGTTTGCCCATTATGGAAACCATGTGGAATAATTTAGCCGCCTCAGGTGATACACTACGATATTACATCCAATCTTTGGGTAGCGATTACAGTGGCATTGAGCGGTATCAGGCTGCCTATATCATGGCTGAGGTTGATCTGGGCAGGTATATCACGTTTATCCCCGGCGTCCGCTGGGAAAAGAATTACACACGTTATAATGGAGAGCGATTCAGAGAGGTTTCGCCAAATAATGTGCAGCAACCGCCGGCTGATTTGGAATATCTAACCATAACCAGGCGAAACAATTACTGGTTGCCAATGTTCCAACTTAAAGTCGAGCCTCTCGACTGGCTAAAGGTAAGATTGGCATTTACCGAGACACTGACGCGGCCGGATTACATCCAGTATGCACCGATCACGACTATTAATTCCTATCAAAGCTATGTACGGGCAGCAAATTCACAATTGAAACCGGCAAAATCCAAGAATTACGATGCTGCTGTCTCGGTGTTTGCGAATTACATTGGACTCTTCACGGCCGATGTGTTTTATAAGAATATCGAGGGATTGATCTTCCAAACCAGGTACTACTTGCGAAAAGGTATTGAGCCGCTTCCCGGTATGAATATACCCATAAACTGGTATGCAAAGGCCAGTCCCGAAGTGGACACCTATATCAATAACCCCTATAAAACGACTTATAAAGGATTTGAACTCGAGTGGCAGACCAACTTCTGGTATCTGCCTTCCGTTCTGAAAGGATTGGTCCTGGATGTAAACTTCTCGCGGATTTATTCGAGGACAGAAAAGCGCCTCTATACATTGAAGCAGGAGGGAATCATCCCCGGATCATGGCCACCACAACCGAATTGGGTCGTCAATGATACATCCCGGATTGCACGGATGCCTAACCAACCCAAGTTCATAGCCAATATCACCCTGGGCTTTGACTTTAAGGGCTTCTCAGCACGCCTCTCCTATCTGTATCAGACCAATCAGGTGGCATATATCGACCGCAAACCGGTATTGGATCAATTTACCGGTACATATGCACGCTGGGATCTTACTCTGAAACAAAACCTGCCAGCCGGATTCCAGGTGTTTGCAAATCTGAATAACCTGAATAATCGCAGGGACAGGAGTTACAGAGGTACGACATTAGATAACCCGACATATATCGAAAACTACGGATTCACCACTGATGTAGGCATTCGTTATCAATTTTAGACCATTAAAGTCAACTATTAATCAATACGTGGAGGATGGATATGAAGCACCTGAACTATAAGCTTCTATTGTTGGCTCTCAGTGTGGGAGTTGTATTCTATCCTGCTAAGCTTATCATGGCTCAGCAAGGTGACACACTTACGGTAGAATGGCAAAATACAGACCAGACCGTTAAAGTTAATGCACTGCGCGACGCTATTGCTGCGGATACTACCGCAACAGGAGAGCGTGCACATAAGGTTTACAAACTGAAAAAGGGAGGATTTTACTGGATCACAGATCCCATTCAGAATGATAATTTCCCGCTTATCATAGTTGGTGAAAACGCTGATCCGACCGACATTTACGGCAATCCACCGGTTATTCAACGAGTGACCCGAAACGACGGAACAGCGCCATCCGACCGGATGTTTACGGTGGTTGATGATGCAACATTCAAAAAAGTCTGGATTGTAGGTGCCGATGATAATGGCGTTCAAACGGCATACCAGCCAGTCACGATCACAGGTAACGACAAGACCTATATATTCGACAACGTCATTTTCGAACGTAGTAATTTTGCCATTACCGCATTCACCGGAACCAATAATGACATCCATTTTACTAACTGTAAGTTCCGGAATCTGATCGGTAGTCCCAGTACCCAACAATGGGAGGGACGTGGCATATCGGTCTGGGCAAGCCAGGACACTATCATTATTGAAAACAATACGTTCTTTAATATAGGGTACACAGCTTTTCAGCTTGAAGGAGGTTATCGCAAGTATATCCGCTTCAACCATAATACTATTGTGAATAATGGTCGTCAGATTGAAGACTTGAATAAGAAACAGGAATATTTCACAAATAACCTGATTCTAAACGGTTTCTGGCATGGAGAAGGCAATGCAGATCTGACCGCACCGGGTCGTGATCCCGGCCAGTATTCGACAGGTTTTTTCACTGTGGGCATATTACCTTCGCAATATGGTCTGGAAGTGGAACGGCAGATTGTGCTGGCCAATAACGCCCTGTGGCGTGATCCTCAGTTTAATGCCTATTACGCCGATTCGATTCACGTTCAACCGCTGGTAAGTGATACGTCCAGGTATTTTTTCAGTACCTACGATCATATCATTGCTCAGGATACTATGTGGCTCTCATCGGCACCATCAGGAATGACCTCTGATGCCTTTACGGGTGCTGTAGTCGATTCTATGTGGAATAATATTACAGATCTGAGAAGAGGCATCACGCCTGCCCAGACGTATTTCTATAAACTAACAGATCAGGCTACCGCCGTATCGTGGCCTTTGCCAGAAAACTTTGCATATACAGATGCAACACTTATGCAAGCCGGTACGGATAAATTGCCTTTGGGTGATCTGAACTGGTTTCCACAATCAAAACAGACATTTGAAACCAACAAGGCCACTTACATAAAAGCTATCGAAGACCTGGGAGGAACCGCACCTGCCTATGATATCAAGTCGACAATTGAAGCTGAAAGTGGAATGCTCAGTGGCGATGCAAAAGTCGATACAGTACAGGGGACCGCATTTTATACGATGAAGAGTGGCGGTTTCATCAAGTGGACTTTCAACCTGAGCAGCGCAGGAACCTATGGATTGAAGATTAAAACCAGGGCCAATGACGCCACGCGTGGTGAGTACATATATATCAACGGCAGCAGCATGAGCATCACAAAAGGTGATGATGGCGGTTATCTGTTTAAAGGATTGACTTACCCTGCATGGCAGTGGTATACTATCACAAAGGATACTCTGACCACGGAAACAGCTGGTCAACTGGACTTTGTACAAGGTGAAAATACGATCGAAATAAAACCTGAATGGGGGTACCAGGATTTCAGCGATGTTGCTCTCTTTTCAGGCGGTGATCCCAATAATGTGGTCATGAACCTGACAGCACCAATGGCTGTTGTTGAGCAGGTAGAACCCGGGGTAGAAGATGCCGGTGGTCAGGCCGTCGATAATGTTCCCAGTGGATTCATGAGCGTGGAACTGGGCGCAAATGGCGGCACAGGAAGCATCGAACTCAATATTGATTCGCTGGCCGACGGATCCTATCTCGCGAGGATTTTTTACCTGAGCCCGGATGGTTCACAAACCGGTCAGATTTCAGTAAATGGTACGGTAGCAGACCCATCCGTGAATTTTGCCGCATCAACAAGCATGACGAGTGTCGCAACTAAACTCTTCATGATTAAGAACGGACAGGTGACGACACTAGCCGGTACTCAATCCACGTTTACGTTGTCTTCCAGTGGCCATATCATTGTTGACTATTTGCAACTGGCACAGCAGGTAACATCGATTGAATCAGGTAGAGGTCAGTTGCCAACCGGCTTCTCGCTTGAACAGAACTATCCAAATCCGTTCAACCCGACAACCACCATTCGTTTCAAACTGCCGCAGGCTTCAAACGTACAG
Organism: Balneolales bacterium; assembly: GCA_035266485.1. Lineage (GTDB taxonomy): Bacteria > Bacteroidota > Rhodothermia > Balneolales > DATFMH01 > DATFNI01. The sequence goes on along the minus strand of DATFNI010000123.1, from coordinate 11,093 downwards.
CTAACGGTATACAATGTACTGGGGCAAAAGGTGGCCGTTTTGGTAAATAATCACCTAAGTGCGGGAACTCATCTCGTTCAGTTCAATGCTAAAGCACTGGCATCCGGACTTTATTTCTATCAATTGAAGGCCGGCAACTTCGTTATGAATAAGAAGATGATGCTGATCAAATAACAGTATAACTACATATTAAGAGCAGAAGAAAGGGACCGCATCAGGTATGCGGCCCCTTTTTTATTGGCAATCCGAAAATTGGCAGGACCATATTGCAAAAGGTTTGCAAAGTAATATTACCAGGCCGTTTGATGGCTATTTGTAATAAAAATAATCATATATATATATCGAAAAGCCATAGTATTAAAATTTTTTAAACAAAAGGGGGAAAGTTACGTATTGATATAATCAATTGAATTGATTATATCTGAAAATAGGTTAATCTATTTGATTTATTAAACATGTGTGAGCATGGTGCCAGCGTGAAAAGATTTCGAGCCTTGGTGATGGTTGAATATTGGAAGCGTTTTTCTGCTCATCCTGAATGATTGATCGAATTACTGCCAAAAAGATGCAAAATCAGGACGTTATAATAATTCGGAGAATATGACCAAAAAGTTACGAGCCCAATTATTCTGTCTTCTCGCAATATTCTGTTTTTCATTTGAGTTAGTCGGTTTTACTCCTGTGGCCGCTTTTGCTCAGGCGGGTCGTATTACAGGCAAAGTAATCGATGTGACAACTCACGAAGCGCTCCCGGGGGCGAGCATTCTTGTAAAGGGAACAACGATTGGCGCGGCTACCGACAGAGACGGAAATTATACAATACAAGGCGCTCCGGCTGGAAATGATACCTTACTTATATCATATATAGGATATAAGTCCCAGGAAAAGCCAGTCAATGTACCCGCAAATAAAGAGGTCAAAGTTTATTTTGCCCTGCGGTCTCTGAGTGTCGTAGGACAAGAAGTTGTGGTTTCTGTCCAGGCAAGTGGCCAGAAGCAGGCTATTAATCAGCAACTGGCATCAAACACTATCGAGAATGTGGTATCCGAAAGCCGTATTAGGTCTCTTCCGGATGTGAATGCTGCTGAGTCGGTAGGGCGGTTGCCAGGTGTATCCATCCAGAGATCGGGAGGGGAAGCTCAGAAGGTTGCTATCCGCGGACTTGCCCCGAAATATAACATGGTAACCGTAAATGGGGTCCAGATTCCGGCGACAGGGGGAAGTGATCGCAGTGTGAACCTGTCGATTATCTCTTCAAATATGCTGGATGGGATCTCCCTGAAAAAAGTGGTGACACCGGATATGGATGCCGATGTGCTTGGCGGTACTATTGATTTGAAATTGAAAGAGGCTCCAGACTCGCTGTATGCATTTTCGTCATTTCAGGGTGGGTACAATAAGCTTAAATCATTCTACGGGAACTATCAGTTTGAGGCGAGCCTTGGGGATCGTTTTTTTAATAAGCGTCTTGGTGTTCTTGTCAATTTTAACACCAACCAGTTCAACCGTAGCGCAAATGTATACAACGGCGGATATAGCCTGGGTACACAAACAGGCACCCACGCTAAGATATTGGATCTTACAAATGTTACCCTGAATGAGCAAAATGTTATTAGATCACGATCTGGTGGGAGCGCGGTACTGGATTACAAAATACCGTCCGGGAAAATCACTTTTAATGCATTTTACAATCGACTTAATAACAATAGCCTCACTCATACAAATGACTTTCAAAATATAATTACGTCTACCGCGAATCCCACACAAACCATTACGCTCAGATCCGATCCTAAAAATATTAGTTCCATTTTTACCAGCGCTTTAGGATTCAAAAAAGATTTCAATTGGGTTCAGGTTGATGCGAGTGTTTCCAAATCTTCAACATTGGGCAAGGATCCTTCAAATTATTCATGGCAGTTCGATGATGAGACTTCGGGATATATTTTCGGCAGTGTACCTACTACTCAGACTACACCCTCTCAACTCGTGTCACAGTATGCCCTGAATGACACTTCTAAAACCAACTTGCGGGATCTCTTCCTGAATACTACGCACAGGAATGAATATGTTTCTGATGTCCAGTTAAACCTGAAGTTCCCATTTCATTTAGGCAGGCAGATTAGCGGCTATTTTAAAACAGGAGGGAAGCTGCACTGGCTTAGAAGGATGAATAATGAGGAACAATATGGGCGCGACGGATTACAATACGGCGGCGGTGGCACCATCAGAGCTTCTCTAAGCCAAGTAGATCCAACGTTCATTAATCCCCTATGGAAAGCAGGTAGTCCGCTTCATTATACAGGCTTTGCCGTTGATTATCAGCGTCCGAATTTTTTGAGTGGATCATTTGGCAGTATGCCACTCAGTTATGTGCCAAACCTAGCGATGTTGCATCGGTTGTGGAACGACTTGGTTGCTACGGATACCATTCCGGGAAGCGGCAGCTATTTGCGGTATTTCAGTCCCTCAATTGGAAGCGACTACTCCGGCAAGGAGCGTAAAGATGCCGCTTATATTATGGCGGAATTTGATCTTGGTCCGCATATCACATTCTTGCCCGGTGTACGGTACGAATACAACTATACCCATTATAACGGGTATAGATTTCAGGATGTTGATCAGAATAATAAGCCCTTTTCCCCACCGGTAGGTCTGGATTCCCTGTCCATTATTCGTCATAATTCGTATTGGCTGCCGATGTTTCAACTGAAGATAAAACCAACGGATTGGCTCAATATCAGGCTGGCACGTACAGAGACTTTGGCGCGGCCAGATTTCACTCAGTACGCCCCGATAACTACAATAAATGCCTATCATAACTATCTGAGGGCCGCAAATTCAGAGATAAAACCCGCCAAATCAACTAATTATGATGCCGCCCTTTCTATTTTTGAAAATCATATAGGTTTGTTTTCCGCAGATTTCTTCTATAAAAAAGTGGAAGATCTGATTTTCCAGACTCGGTACCTGTTGTTTAATAATCAAATACAGCCGTTGCCGGGAATGAACATACCTTCTGACTGGCTCAATATCATTTCGGGACTTGTCAGTGCCGATACCTACTTGAATAATCCTAATCCGACAACCTATAAAGGATTTGAACTGGACTGGCAAACCAATTTCTGGTATTTGCCATCTGTTCTGAAGGGGCTGGTTTTAGACGTGAATTTCTCGAGAATCTACTCGCACACTACTATCCCTTATTATAAGGCAGTAGCCACGCTGGATACCAGCGTCAGGCCCCCACAAACCAGCTATAGTATAGCCGATACGGTAAGATCGGCCCGAATGCCCGACCAGCCCAGTTACATTGCAAACGCTACATTAGGATATGATTATCGGGGCTTCTCAATACGTGTATCCTATCTGTATCAAACGGATGTCGTAACATATATCGATAACCTGCATCCGATTTTGGACAATTACACAGGTGCTTATTCACGTTGGGATGCAGCAATTAAGCAAAATTTGCCGATGGGATTACAGGTCTTCCTTAACCTGAATAATCTCAACAATCGCAGGGACCATAGTTACCAGGGCGATACAAGTCACCCAGTCTATACTCAGAATTATGGGTTTACGGCGGACATTGGTGTGCGATATACTTTTTAACCTAACATCACTAACTAAGACCAGAGGAATAATATGAAACGAAACAAATACGGTTTTCTTTGTTTGGGAATGGCTCTCATTTTGGGAGTTGCATTCTGGCCTGCAAAGCAGGCCAGAGCGCAGTCGAGCAGCGACACGCTCATGGTACCGTGGTCCAGAGATGGCATTTATCCCGTCGTGGATACGCTTCGAGACGTTATTGCAGCGGATACCAATGCCGATGGTTCCCGCAAGCATAAAGTCTATGAATTACAAAGAGGTGGATTTTACTGGATTACCGATGTTATCAATAACAATGGGTTTGCATTGAATATCGTCGGGCAAAAACCCGATCCTACTGATCCGGTATATGGCAATCCAGCCGTTATCCAAATGCATATAGTGAATTCAACCAATCCATCCGGACATATTTTCGCAGGGCAAAATAGCCTAACCCTGAAAAATGTATGGATTCTAGGGGATGATGATGCCGGCAGCCAGGGATATTATGAACCCATGGATTTGACCGGAAGTAATAATAAATATGTGTTTGACGGAGACATCTTCTCACGTAGCGATTTTGCCATCACTGCATTTGACGGAGTGAATAATGATATTACGTTCACGAATTGTGAGTTTCGCAATATGACCGGGAATAACGCGTCCCAGCAATGGACAGGTCGGGGAATATCTGTATGGGCCAGCCAGGATTCGGTTATTATTGAAAACAATACATTCTTCAACTGCCAGTACACAGCATTTCAGCTTGAGGGCGGATATGCAAACTACATAAGGTTCAATCACAACACGATTGTTGATATGGGCCGTCAGATTGAAAGTTCGAATAAGAAGCAGGAGTACTTCGCCAATAACCTGATTATTAACGGGTTCTATGATGGTGAAGGACATGCAGATCTGACGAGTCCGGGACGTCCGGCAAACCAATATTCCACCGGTATCTTCACCGTTGGCTTGTTGCCCAGTGAATACGGTCTGGAAAGTTCGAGAAAAATCCTTTTGGCCAATACCTATATGTACCGGGATCCGAAGTTCTCACCCAAGGGTTTTTATAGTGATTCCATTCACGTACAACCGTTGGTTTCAGACTCCTCGGCTTATTTCTTTAAGACGTACAGCGGCATCGTGGCCAAGGATACTGTTTGGATGAGTTCGCCGCCGGCAGGTATGCAGACAGCTGCATTCAGCGGTACATTCGCCGATTCATTATGGAATCAAATAAATGACATACGCACTGGTGCGTCTGCTGCAAGTAATACCTTCTATCGCCTGCCAATGAATAACGGTAAAATAGCATGGTCGAGTGTAAGCTGGCCCTTACCGGAAAACTTCTCCTACAACGATCAAACCCTCATGACAGCGGGAACGGATGGTCTGCCTATTGGCGACTTAAACTGGTTTCCACAGGAAAAACAGACATTTGAGGCAAACAAAGCGCAATATGTCAAGCAAATCGAAAACATGGTCAGTGCACCGACATTTAACCAGGTCACCTCGATTGAAGCGGAAAACGGTACGCTTAGCGGGGATGCTTCGGTTTACGTGCCTAAAGGATTCAAGTCGTTTTACATGACCACTGCCGGTGATATAAAGTGGAATTTCAATCTGGCCAATGCAGGTACTTATAAACTGGTTGTCCAGACTAACATGGATGGTAACTCTTCACGTGGAGAGAATATTTACGTGAACGGAACCAATCTCCAAAACAGAGCCCTTGACGGCGCATTTCATTTCGATGGGGCAAATGTATCCGATGTTAACTCGTGGGTTGATGTTACTATAACAGCAGATACCTTAAAAATTGCCGGTGCCAGCGCCTTAACGATGCCGGCCGGTCAAAACACACTTGAAATCAAAAAATCATGGGGTTATCAGTATTTCAGCTCTGTATTTATCGAAGACAGCCAGGGCAATGTTGTCGATACCCTGAAACCGGAAGACGCTACTTATAGCGGTCTGCAAGCGGTTATTCAGGGTGCTGCATATACTCCAAGTAATTTCAAGGAGGTTGAACTTGGTGCAAACGGTAAAACAGGTTCCATCAGCTGGAATGTCGATTCCCTGGCTGATGGTACGTACCTTGCTAATATTTTTTATCAGGCGCCAAACGGTAACGCGACTGCTGATCTGAGTGTGAATGGATCAACTGCACAGTCCGGTATTGACCTGGCAGGTAACGATTCAACAGGTCACAACGTACAAACCTCGCTGTTCACGATTAAGAATGGCAAGATTGTAACTCAGTCAACACCAACCTCCATGCTCACATTGTCATCGAGTACTCCTGTACTGATTGATTACATGCAGTTGTATGCGCAGCAAACAACGGCCATTCAGCGCAATCCATCGGCCGAAGTACCGAATGGGTTCTCGCTGGATCAAAACTACCCGAACCCATTCAACCCGACTACGAACATCAGGTTTAAGATTCCTTCAGCATCTAATGTTCACTTGGCGGTATACAATGTGTTAGGACAAAAAGTGGCCACTCTTGTTGACAATCGTATGAGTGCCGGGGTGCATGTGGTACAGTTTAATGCATCGCAACTCTCTTCAGGTTTGTATTTTTATCGCCTGAAGGCCGGCAACTTCGTTATGAATAAGAAGATGATGCTGATCAAATAAATCTGGTAATAATAGCATGATCCCGATATCTGAAGATTATGCTATCCCAGTTTAGATCTTGAATTCAAATGGAGGCAGTCACGGAAACTTTTGGGGCTGCCTCCTTTTATTTCCTGATTCTCTTGGGCAGATTCTCTGGAAAAAACGTTCCTTTGGTTTTGTGCTATCGATAGGAATATATGATCTGACTAAGTGCGAAAATAATACACCCTTTCAAATCCGGTAAAATTGATTTGCCCGTTGGTTTGTCTCTTGTTTATACGTGTCGTGGGCCTTTGATTTTTTTAAACAGTATTATGGGTTTCGTGCAGACAATCATTAAAGATATTTAGGTTGGGAAGATGCATCTCCATCTCATCGATATTCTGATCATATTGGGATACATCCTGGGCACTATTGGGGTAGGTTTCTGGATATCCAGGCACGCTTCGAAGAGCATTAAAAACTATTTCCTGGGTGGCAACAGGTTGCCGTGGTATATGCTCGGCCTTTCCAATGCTTCGGGCATGTTTGATATCAGCGGGACGATGTGGATGGTGTATCTGCTCTTTGTTTACGGCTTGAAAAGTGTATGGATACCATGGCTATGGCCCGTTTTCAACCAAATTTTCCTGATGGTTTACCTGTCCGTCTGGTTGCGCCGTTCGGGCGTTATGACAGGGGCGGAATGGATCAAATTCCGTTTTGGTGAGGACAAAGGAGCGCATATGGCCCATATTATGGTCGTGATTTTTGCGCTGGTTAACGTGATCGGTTTCCTGGCCTACGCCTTTGTGGGAATAGGCAAATTCACTGCTACTTTTATCCCGTTCAAGCTCTCGGCCGATCCTACGATTAATCTCGATCTTTATGGCTTGATAATCATCGCAATAACGACTCTTTATGTGGTCAAAGGAGGGATGTACAGCGTCGTTTTCACGGAAGTGCTTCAGTTTTTCATCATGACCGCCGCCTGCGTGTGGGTTGGAATTATCGCAATGCAGCACGTTTCTCCTCAGATGCTCGACCACTTCATCCCTCATGGCTGGCGCAATGTATTCTTTGGTTGGAGACTGCATCTCGACTGGACGGGTATCCTCGACTCTGCAAACAGGAAGATACAGGAGGATGGGTATAGCCTGTTTACGATATTTTTTACGTTTATGCTTTTCAAAGGTGTTCTTCAGAGCGGTGCCGGACCATTGCCCAATTATGATATGCAGCGTGTTCTGTCAACCCGGACACCCAAGGAAGCAGCCAAAATGAGCGGATTGGTAAGCGTTGTACTGCTGATTCCCCGGTATATGCTGATTACGGGGCTTACAGTCCTGGCGCTCGCCTTTTTTAGCGGACAGCTTAAAGCAATGGGGGCATCTGTCGACTTCGAACGGATTCTGCCCTTTGCCATGCGTAACTTTTTGCCGGTTGGGCTCCTGGGTCTCCTGATCGCAGCGTTAATGGCCGCGTTTATGTCTACCTTTGCAGCTACCGTTAACGCAGCGCCGGCTTACATCGTTAATGATATCTACAAGAGATATATCAATCCAACCGCATCCGAAAGGACCTATGTTCGGATGAGCTATCTTACCTCATTGCTGGTAGTTGTCTTCGGAACAAGTGTTGGTTTGCTGGTACACTCACTGAATGATATTATCGAATGGATGGTGGCAGCACTCTATGGCGGCTATACCGCTTCCAATCTCTTGAAATGGCATTGGTGGCGCTTTAACAGCTACGGATATTTTTGGGGAATGGTTGGTGGAATTCTGGCGGCGATGATCGTACCCACTTTGATGTCCGGTGTCTTGACGCTCTACACGTTCCCGATCATTTTCCTCCTTTCACTGATTGGTTGTATAGCGGGGAGCTTGTTGACAAAACCGGACGACGAAGAAGTACTGAAGAACTTCTATATAAAAGTGCGACCGTGGGGTTTCTGGAAGCCGGTCCATGAAAAAGTGATACAGGATTACCCGGGCCTGGAAGCCAATCATGGGTTCAAGAGAGATGCGTTTAACATTGTCATTGGCATAATTTGGCAGACGGCACTCACCGCAGCAGGTATATTCTTGGTGATTCAGGAGTATACATCATTGCTCTTATGCGTTGGTATTATTGCTGTTACGTCGCTGATCCTGAAAATTAACTGGTATGATAAACTTGTAGATTATCCACAAATGCCTGACAGCGCGGAGAATCATGAATTGGATATTGAGCTATCTGAAAATATTCCGTTGCCTGGAAATAATTTGAAAAAACAATACGAATGATGCTGGTTTTGAATGAATATACTATTATGGGATCCTCTTTTAAAGAGCGTTATGATAAACTGTGGGCCTATTATGATGACGTCATAAAGCAGACCAATAAGGTTTTGGATGACAGAAGCGGTATTTACAAGAGATACCAGAATCCTGTGCTGACCGAATCACACGTCCCTCCTGACTGGCGGTATGATCTCAATCCTGAAACGAATCCATATTTGATGGAAAGAATGGGGATCAATTCCGTTTTTAATCCCGGCGCTATTAAGTTGGGGGACAAGTATCTGTTGGTTGTGCGTGTTGAAAGTAAAAACCGAAAGTCCTTTTTTGCTGTTGCTGAAAGTAAGATACCAACGGAGGGTTTTCGTTTTTGGGATGAACCAATACTCATGCCTGAAACTGAAGACCCCGATACGAATGTTTACGATATACGCCTCACGAAGCATGAGGATGGATGGATTTATGGAGTATTTTGCACCGAACGGAAAGATGCAGATATGTCGGAATCCGATACCAGTTCAGCGGTAGCGCAGGCCGGTATCGCACGGACTCACGATCTGAAAAAGTGGGAGCGATTGCCCGATCTGGCAACGCCATCGCCACAGCAGCGGAATGTTGTTTTGCATCCGGAATTTGTGGATGGGAAGTATGCTTTTTATACCCGTCCCCAGGATGAATTCATTCTGACAGGTAAGGGTGGCGGAATCGGCTGGGCTCTGGTCGATGATATTGAGAAGCCGGTAACTCATGAAGAGTTGATTATAGATCCCAAAAAATATCATACGGTTAAGGAAGCCAAAAACGGTCAGGGACCGCCACCGTTGAAAACACGAGAGGGATGGTTGCATTTGGCACATGGGGTCAGAAATACGGCTGCCGGTTTCAGATATGTCCTGTATCTGTTTGTCACCGATGTGGATAAACCGTGGATGGTGACCCACATGCCGGGTGATTACCTGATTGCTCCAACAGGAATTGAGCGGGTTGGGGATGTGTCGAACGTGTTGTTTTGTTGTGGCTGGATCCGGAATGCCGATGATGAGGTTTATATTTATTATGCTTCATCCGATTCACGTATCCATGTCGCTTCTACCTCTGTGGAGCAACTGCTTGATTTTGCAAAGAACTCCCCCCACGATGCCTTTAATACCTCAGATGTGGTGAAAGAACATCTTGAGCTGATAAGGAAAAATAATGCCCGGACTTCCGGAAGAGAGGGTAACTGATTTATGGATGAAGTGGCTGTTTTAAAAAAACTGGGTGACGAGCTTAGCAAGGAACTGCTGAATAATATCATTCCTTACTGGACGAATAATGCCGTGGACGAGCAGAATGGTGGTTTTGTTGGCCGTATTGCCTATGATAATACCGTCGATGCGGCCGCTCCCAAAGGACTCATCATGAATGCCCGGCTGCTTTGGACCTTCAGCGCCTGTCACAGGCAGTTCAGACGCAAGATTCTCAGGGATCTCGCCGATCGGGCCTATTCCTGCCTCTTGAGCCATTTCTTCGACGATAAATATGGTGGTTTCTATTGGATGCTTAATGCCAAAAGACAAGTTCTGGATGACAGAAAACATATTTACGCCCAATCATTTGCCATATACTCCCTCAGCGAGTATTTCCTGGCGTTTGGTTGCCGTACAGCGCTGGATATCGCCGGGAATCTTTATCGTCTGGTGGAATTGAAGAGTGGAGACCCGAAGAATGGAGGATACTTTGAGGCGTTCAGCAGAGACTGGCAGCTTCATGAGGATGCGCGTCTCAGCGAAAAAGATATCAATGAGCCGAAAAGTATGAACACACATCTTCATTTGCTGGAGGCATATACCAACCTGTACCGGTGTAATAATTCCGCAGATTTAAAAAACAGATTGGAGATTCTTATCACGATTTTCCTTGATCACATCATTGCAGAGGATGGAACACATCTTGTGAATTTCCTGAATGATGACTGGAAACCCAGATCAGGCATAATTTCCTATGGCCATGATATCGAGTCTGCCTGGCTGCTTCAAGAGGCTGCAGAAGTGATTGGAGATAAGGGCCTAAGGGATAAAATCGTTCAGTCGGGCACGACGATGGCATGGTCAGTCCTCCGGAATGGATTGGATCAGAACGGCGGGCTGGTGACCGAGGCCGATCAAAATGGGATTACGAATGATGACAAGGAATGGTGGCCGCAAGCGGAGGCTCTGGTGGGCTTCCTGAACGCTTATGAAAATACAGGCGATCAGGTATTCCTCAACGCGTCGCTTGCCGTATGGCAGTTTATAAAAAAATTCATTGTTGATTTTGAAACTGGTGATTGGGTTGCACGTGTGAATCGTGATGGCATTTCATACAAAGATGACAAGGTCTGCGATTGGAAATGCAGTTACCATAATTCACGAGCTTGTCTTGAGGGGATGCGTCGTACATCCCGCATTGCAAATAAAATCGAAACCAGGAGGTCGCCCGTAAAACCATCATCATTATAGGAAGAAGATGAAAGACAAAAACTGCTGGTTTCTAAAATCAAGGGTACGGTTATGAAAAAAATAAAATTATGTGTCTTACTGGTACCGATAGTCCTGTTATTCGGGACTGTCGGGTTATCATGGTCCCAGAGCCTGG
>DATFNI010000122.1:0-2996 GCA_035266485.1 Balneolales bacterium | reverse complement strand
AGTCGTATTCCACATGCGTCAACCAATGCGAGATCCATACCAGAGGCCTTCCTCTTCCGCAAACTGCATGGGCTATACTGATTCCGTCCGGTGTTGTACAAAACCGAATTTGCTGCCGCATACTCTTTGATTATGACCTGGTTAACGAATCCTTCGGATGTAAACCAAAGCTCTATATCTATGTATATACTTTGCTTATAAATAACAATTTATGAAATAAATCATTATATGCAAGAATCCGGTTTTAGAATAAATTACGACAATAAAAAGGGAAAACGGTTTGCACACATTTCCAATGTATTTGAGTATCAGAACGAATACTTTTTCTCAATCGAGGTGTTTATCAACTAAAGAGGCACAAGCCAAGCCATATGCTTACGGCATCACGTAATATTATATGAAATTTGTTACGACCTTTCTGTTAGGCGCACTATTTCTCTGTATGAGTAACGGTATTCGTGCACAATCTACTTTTTACAGAGGAGCAGATCTATCTTTTGTTCAACAACTGGAGAACAATGGCGCCGTTTTTAAGGACAATGGGACTCAAATGGATATCCTTGAGATATTTAAGAACCACAGTTTGAATATTGTCTGTCTTCGTCTCTGGTACCATCCGCAAGATGGTTATAATGATCTCTCACATACCCTGGCTATGGCCCGTCGCATCAAGGCCTTGGGGGGCAAATTGTTGCTCGATTTTCACTATTCGGACACATGGGCGGATTCGGGTCACCAGACTAAGCCGGCAGCCTGGCAGAACCTCTCCTATTCAGTGCTTAAAGACAGTGTCTATCAATATACGAAGCGGGTATTGACCGCATTGAAGGATCAAAATACGATACCGTCAATTGTGCAGATTGGAAACGAGGTGACCTCCGGCATGCTCTGGAATACCGGCAGAGTTGGTGGCAGTTACGACAACTCCACGCAATGGCACAGTTTGACGGATTACTCAATTCCGGAATAACGGGCGTAAAAGATGTGTCCGACACCGTGAAAATCATGATTCACATTGATCGCGGTGGTGATTACAGTGGCGCCAAATGGTTTTTCGATAACCTGAACGCGCAAGGTGTCAACTTCGATATAATCGGTCTCTCGTATTATCCGTGGTGGCACGGTTCGCTTACCGACCTGACAAACAACCTGGATCAACTTGCAGTAAGGTATCATAAACCGATACTGATTGCCGAAACGGCTTACCCATGGACATTACGCTATGACGATAACGCAGCCAACATTGTCGGAAGCTCAAATCAGCTGCTTCCGGTGTATCCGGCAACGGTAGACGGTCAAAAATCCTATCTGGATAAGGTTTTTGATATTGTGCATAATGTCCCGGATCATACAAAAGCAGATTCATCGCAAACGGTATCCCAAGCGGAGTTTACCTGTATAAGCTGCAGATAGATGATCGATCATTCGTCAAGAAGATGATGCTGGTGAAGTAGGTCAATTCCACAATCCCAATACCGGAATGTCATTCTGATTTTCTTCGATTTATCGAAGAAAGTAGAATCTCGTTAGCATTGGGAACCTCCCCCAACCCCCTCCACATCCGTGGGAGGGGCTTTACGGGTTGTGTAGGCGTATCGCCCGCTGCTTCCGGCTAACGAGAGCCTACGCTGTCCGCCGGGGTGGACGGCATCAGAGGATGACAGATTTTGTGTTTGAGAGGAGATGATGGTTGAATGAATGGATGAAAGTGCTACTTTTCATACACTCATCCAACCATACAGTCGTTCATTTTTGTCCGCGAGAATCCGCGTCATCTGTGTTGTCCGCGGTCAATTCTTTGAAAGATGTCACCCTGAGGCCAACCCGTAACCCTTTTCCGGGCACCCAACCAGCGGGCCGAAAGATCTGGTCTCATTCGGCTACAATCGTAGCACCGGAATGACTTGGTGCCGAATACAAACGATATTATTTATGTGTGGTTGCCTGAAGAGTCGGTATATACGCTCCTGAATGTATGTCACGCGCATTATATATTCGTAGCGGTTCTTGCAATATAAAAATATTTACATGTTCGCTTATAGCCTTTTACCCAAGCGTACCGGCCAGAGAAGGTTCTTCCGGCCTACCACTGCTTACTGTTAACTGTTTACTGATAAACATCTTCCCAGTAATATGGGCGGTCATGGTCCGGTGTGGTTTTTATTGTGACTGTTGCGGCCTTTAGTCCTTCCGATGTTGCTTTGATGTGGATCTCGCCGGATTTACGTGTGGATTGAATGATAGCCAGGCATAATCCGTTGAACGCTTTCCGTTGAGACGCTTTGTGTGGTTTGTGGTCGAACGGGTTGCCATTTCCTACACCGATAATCTTTCCCTGTCCCTGCAGGTCAAATGTAACCAGGTTGTCAGCCGTGGGTACCACATTTCCATCTGTATCAACTATTTCCACTTTCAGATTGGAAACATCTCTCCCGTTCGCTGTGATACTGTTATGATCGACTGACAGACGAATCGCAGCCGGCGAACCTGTAGTCCTGACTTCTTCGGTTATGGTTCTCCCATCCTTCTTTCCGACTGCCTTAAGAACACCGGGTTCATACGGTACATCCCACTCCAGGTGGAGATCGGCAGTAGTTGGCATTACACGGGGTTTGGCATAATGGTTCCACCCTCCCGAGGTCCCCTGACGCGGAAATGACAATCGCTTCTGCCCATAAAACTTGCCGTTCAGATAGAGGGAGACCGTATCGCAATTAGTATAGGCCAGCACCGGGATGATCTGCCCTTCACGGCCATGCCAGTTCCAGTGCGGAAACAGGTGTAAAACCGGTTTGTTCGTCCACTGGCTTTGGTAAAAATAAAAGGCATCCTTCTTGAATCCGCACAGATCGAGGGCCCCGCTCGAAGCATCAACACCTGGCCAGAATGATTCACCCTGATAATCGATGCCTGTCCATATGAAGTCGCCGATCACATAATCATGGGTATCAATGAATTTCCACAACTGCTCGGAGCGGATCATGTTGAAGTTATAG
>DATFNI010000121.1:0-3362 GCA_035266485.1 Balneolales bacterium | reverse complement strand
AACAGGAAGAACCGGTTACGGAAGTTCAGGAATGGATGGATCCTGAAACGGAGGATTTCCTCAATCTCTTCAGGGATCAAAGTGTCCCATCCCTCGAAAAAACAGAGAGGTTCCTTATACAAACGGCTCTTCAAAAATTCGAAGGCAACAGGCGTAAAGCGGCTGAGGCACTGGGAATTAGTGAGCGTACGTTATACCGTAAACTCGATCAATATGGCCTTACGTAAAATTCTCATACCGATATTACTGGTTGTGTTCCCGGTCTCGGCTCTCACCGGTTGTTTTCATTATAGTTTCAGCGGCGCATCCATCCCATCCAACATTCATTCCATCTATATCCCATTCTTTCCGGACAAATCGAACAGCGGGATCAGTAACCTGAGCGATGAGTTGAACAAGGCGCTGGTCAACCGATTTGTGAATCAGAGCCGTTTGCATCTGGCAAACGATAAATCAAACGCGGATGCACTGATCGATGGGGTTATTCAATCGTATAGTAACCAGACATTCAGCATCAGCGGCAATCAACAGGCCAGTTCAAATCGTGTCGAAATTTCTGTAAGTGCCACGTATCGTTATAGTTCGGACAATAAACCGCTATGGACACGAACATTCACAGGTTTCGGTGATTATGATCCCAATAAAGATCCTATCCAGGGAGAAAAGACGGCCGCTCTCGACGCCCTGGACATGATCGCCCGAAAAATGTTCGATGATTCCATCGGCAAGTGGTAACCTCCAGGATTATTTCTTTTTCTTCGCACTTTTTTGATGAATATTTGTATCATAGGCTGTCGTGGCTGGTGCCTGATAACTTCTAATATTCACACAAAACTGTCGACGCTTTATTCATGGAACCTCTTCCTTTTGAATTACCACCGTCTCTGGCGATATATGCCGAACAGTTCGAAGAGGACACAGACCGCACCATCAATAAGCTGGAAAAGCATCTTAAGCGCCGTGGTCCTGATGCGGTCGGATATTTTCTTATGGCCTGGTTCCATGTTCAGTGTGATGACATGCCGAAGGCAATTGATAATGCGCTGAAAGCCAAAACATATGCGCCCGGCAGTCCCTTCCTTGAGTATCTACATTATTTTCTCATTCATCCGGAAGCATTTCAGGCGTGGGTACCCTCTGAAAACAACGTCAGTCCGGTTAATGAGAGCAGTGTATACATGCAGCCTGCCGATTTTATCCATGATCTGGAATCGTTGATTGCACGATTGACCGAAGCAGAAAACAAAAGAATCACCCTGGATCCTGATTCCACCACACCTGCCGAAGATCTCAGTGTTCCCTCCCAATCTGTAGATGATATTGCCACTGAGACCCTTGCGTACATTTATGAAAAACAGGGAAAGATCGAGGAGGCAAAGTCGATGTATCAGCGTCTCATTGCTATGCGCCCCGATAAAAAGAAAGAGTATATGAAGGCGCTGAAGAACCTGGGCGGGAAATCTGACTAAGCTTATTTTATGCTTATGACACTAGTTCAACCCAATCACGGTCATATGTATTTCGTTGCTTTCACAAATGGATTGTGCTCTTTCTCATAACCTACTGTTGTTTCCGGGCCGTGGCCAGGCAAAACGCGCGTACTGTCAGGGAGTGTATATATCTGCGTGCGTATCGATTTTTCCAGTTGTTTGAAATCACCGCCGTGGAGATCTGTCCGGCCCACACTATCCCGAAAGAGGGCATCACCGCCAATCAGCAATCCTTCGTTCTCAAGGTAGAACACCACATGACCCGGGGCATGCCCTGGCGTATGCCTGACCTCAAAAACGAATCTGTCCATCTTCCAATTTTCCCGAACATGAATGGGTAATGGCGATGGTCCCAGGTCGTCAATGCGAATACCGAACATCAATCCCTGTGCTTCGGAATAATCCCAGAAATATTTGTCATCCGGATGCATCCAGACCTGCAAATCTTGGTCAATCATCTTTCTGACCAGAGGGATTCCAAGAATATGATCGATATGAGCATGTGTGAGAAGTATACCGCTGAGTTTTGCTTTTGTTTCCTCAAGTTTCCGTGCCACCGGTTCCCACTCCGATTCATCGGCAAAGCCGGGATCAACAAGCAACGCCTCTCCGTCATCAATCAGTAAATACGTGTTTTCCCGAAATGGATTCACTGTATAAGAAACGATTTCCATAAAGGTTGGTTGTTAGTTAGTGATAGTTGTCTATTACCATGTATCATCTCTCTTTAAAATAGAACCTCAAACGACGAACACCTAGCAATTTTTGCTCTACATTGTTCATCGTTCACTGATTGTACCATGTGCACCGTTACTTTCTATCCTATTTCTGATAATCATTATTATTTGTCAATGAACAGGGACGAAGCCCGAACCAGGTCGCGTGCCCGGCCTCCGGAACCCGGAACTTCGGGTACTGTCAGTTATGTGCGACCTATTGACGGCGATAAAGGCGGAACCTGGATTGGAGTGAATCAACACGGTCTCTCTCTGTGTATTATGAATTGGCATTCGGTCAAACAACCCATCGGTGATAGTAATGAATTCATATCACGAGGATGGATCATACCCAATCTGATGGATTCTATCAATCTGGAAGACTGTGATCATCAGTTGAAGCAACTATCGCTCGACAAAACAAAACCTTTTCGGTTACTGGGCATACAGCCAAGTCCTCTCGCTGCCAAAGAATGGTCGTGGGACATGCATGAACTGCATGTTAGAAATCTGCCCGTCAAACAAAATATCTGGACTTCAAGCGGGTGGAAGCCCGATCATGTACACAACACCAGAAAACGTGTGTTTGACAAATTCTGGCACCATCATGATCTAATTGATGTGGGAAACATTCAAACCCTGCACGCAACCCAACTGCCGGAACCCGGACCTTTGGCCATTTCCATGAGCCACCCGAAAGCAATGACTGTTTCAAATACGATTATCGAGTTAACACCAACAGAGACCATTATGCACTATCTTGATGGGTTTCCGGCAAAATCAAAAGACTGGTACCGGATTAATCTGAAAGGTAGATACGCCGCAAAATTTACCCAAGGTACTGTTAAATAAAAAAGGGCCGGTCTCTTGCAAAACCTGCCCTTCAACAAAGAAATGGAAATTCCTTATTTCTTTTTACCGTAGCGACGGTTAAACTTCTCGACCCGTCCGTCGTTAGAAATCATCTTTTGGCTACCGATATAAAAAGGATGGTTATGAGAGTCGATTTCCGAATGATAAACACCACCTTTGGTATCCATGGTACTGCGGGTTACGATCTCCGTACCATCACTCATCACCACTTTGATTTCTTTATATTCAGGATGAATTCCTTTTTTCATAATAAATCACCTTAATTCTCTGACACGGTTATAGC
>DATFNI010000120.1:0-3045 GCA_035266485.1 Balneolales bacterium | reverse complement strand
CGTATTTCACCATGTCATTTATATCATCAAGGAAAACCGAACCTACGACCAGGTTTTGGGTGACGATAAAAGGGGGGATGGGGATCCCCGGCTTTGTGCATTTGGACAGAAAGTAACCCCAAATGAGCACAAGATTGCCACTGATTTCCTGTTGCTCGATAATTACTATGCATCGGGGAAATCATCTGCCGAGGGGCATCAATGGACGGATGCCGCGATGACGACGGATTATATAGAGAAAAGTGTGAGAGGCTGGTTCCGGAGTTATCCCCATGTGCAGAACGATGCGATGGTCTATTCTCCAAGTGGTTTTTTATGGAATGATGCGCTGGACCATGGCCGGACTGTACGAATCTATGGAGAGGCGGCAACTCCGCATTTGCAAAACGGAGAACATTGGAAAGATGTCTACAACTTATATCAGAATGGTAAAGATCTCTCATTTGTGAATTCCACGACCATATCGAGGGTAGCTCCGATTTTGTCCAGGTCGTATCCGGGTTACGACAGCCATAGGGTTCCCGATGTCTACCGGGCACGGGCATTCATAAAAGAATTACATGCCTACGAGAACGAGCCCGGTGATGAACTTCCAAACCTCATGGTAATAGCGCTGCCTGCAGACCATACGGCCGGATTGCGCCCCGGTTACCCAACGCCGCAATCCATGGTGGCGGATAATGACCTTGCCCTGGGACAAATCATCGAAGCGGTCACAAAGAGCCGGTTTTGGCCCACTACTGCCATCTTTGTAACAGAAGACGATTCCCAGGATGGCTGGGATCACGTCTCGGCTTATCGCACCGTTGGTTTTGTAGTGAGTCCCTATTCCCATCTCAGGCGTACGGTTCATACCAACTACAATCAAACATCGATGGTCAGGACGATCGAGCAAATCCTGGGCATTCCCCCGATGAATATGATGGATGCCTCCGCCCTGCCCATGTTCGACTGCTTCAATGACTCCAGGGACTTAACGCCATATAAGTCAGCGAGTAACCAGATTCCTTTGGATGATATGAACAGGGAACTTTCCGAGTTGAATGGAAAAGCAAAGCACTATGCTAAAAAGTCTATGGAACCGCAGTTCGATCACATCGATGGGGGAGATGACGATGTGCTGAACCATATCCTCTGGTTTGCCACGATGAAGGGGAAGCCGTATCCGGAATCGAATGTGGAAGAGAAGGGGGATTAGAGAGGAATCCGTCGTGTAGGATACAATTGAGAATCAATAGTTGAATAACCCGGGTTCAGGGTATCGTAGCCATAAGATTAGCGTAACGCAAATAAGATGGTTTCATAAAAAAACCCGGATCCATGATCCGGGTTTTTAGATAAATGCCGTAAGAAACCAGTCTGTTGCTGGTCGTAAGTCATTACGGGTTGCCCGATTGATTATTAATGTGAGATTCTGCCCTTCTGTTATATCTGCAACCGGGGCCCTTGGTTTGCATCTTCTGTTCAGCGCTGCAGGCAACAGGAGCCTTGCCTAATCCCCGGGTTGCTATGCGGCTGGCATCTATGCCGTTATTCGTATAAAACGCCTTAACAGCGTCAGCCCTGCGAACGCTGAGCCTTAGATTATATTGATCACCACCTACATGATCCGTATAGGCATCAATGGTGAGGTTGAGTTGTGGGTGGTCCCTCAACTGGGTTACATTTTGGGACAATAACGAGGCTGCCTGGTCATCGATATTCGATTTGTCAAAATTAAAATGAACCGTTTGCAACTCAACTTTCGGTGGAGCTGGCGGAGGAGGAGGTGCCGCCGTAGTGAAACTCCATACGTTCGACCATGGACCGGTTCCGCCACTATTGGAGGCGCTTACCTCCCAGTAATACGTGGTGGAATGATCAAGTCCGGATATCTTGCCCGAAGTGGAAGACAGGTCATTCTGGTCGGATAAAATAGAGCTGAAGTTTGAATCACTGGCTACCCTCAGATGATAGGTTTTAGCCCCGGCAGCAGGACTCCAGTTTACGCTAAGGCTGGTTGTTTGGTCCGTGGCTCCATTTTCAGGCCATGCCAGAGCAGGGGCAGATGGTACCTTTACAACAGGTACAGGCGCTTCTTTTGCAACCTTTTTGGTCGATTTGCACGCCATCATACCCACGACAAGTATGCTGGCAACAACTAATAAATTAAAGGCTTGTTTCATGATTGTTTGAAGATTTGCTTTGAGGGATTATACACTTGTTTCATTTGAGTAATAGGATGAACACTAGTCGATTAGGATTAATTCACATATAATAAATACAAATATAACAGGTGATTTCAATTTTTCGAGTATTTATTTAAACTTTCTGGTCATAATTTCGGGCCATCGTAATAGGCGGGACGAAACTATGTGTAGAATTATCAAGGTTTAGGGCCAATATTTTTGCGCGTGCATATCCTTCTCAATGGTCGATACTTATTTAGATTTACCAGTAATTACCGTCAGTTCGATATAAGGACCTGCTCACCTGTCACCATTTTCCGTCCCGACCTTCGGGATGACTTCTACCCGGTGCCAAACGCTCGTACCTCACGCAGATTCCCGATCAGGGTCGTGATTGACGGGCAAGAGGGGTAAGTGAGGTGTTTAAGGAATCCTTTTGTCATCGTTTTTATCCCTATTCCTCATTTTTTATGTCGAACTGATGGTAATTAGAATCAAAAGAGGTATAAGAAGGTTTTGCAAAACCTTCTGAGAGCAAGGCGGAAGGTTAGGGTGCTGAATTTTTCAATGAAGTCGATAAGACTCCGGTACTGATCCAATCATTTCCCGATTTAGGAACGTTACTAACAGAAACAGATCGCAGCATGTTAGTGGAAAGATTTCCATATGGGATTATCTATACAAAGTATGATGATCATATCATGATCTATGCGATTATGCCTCTCAAGCGAAACCCTGTTATTGGAAAGCACATAAATAGGTTGTGGTGGGTACTCGTTCCCATGCTCTGCCTGGGAACGTACGTCGCGGAAGCTCTGCTTCCCGATATTAACGAGTGTGGGAGCAGAGCTCCCGAGGTAGCGTTCCCGAAAGCTTT
>DATFNI010000119.1:0-2079 GCA_035266485.1 Balneolales bacterium | reverse complement strand
TATGGCGCCATCGGAATGGAAGCCCTAAAGGCGATTACCGAACTTGGTGAACAGGGTATTTCCGCCGGTCACTACAATATGCGCTTCGTCAAACCGCTCGATACGGCCCTCATCGATGAGATCATGTCGAACTATAAGCATATCATCACTATTGAGGATGGCGTTGTACACGGAGGTTTTGGCAGCGCCGTTGCAGAATATGTTGTCGCCCGGACTCATCCCATTCCTGTAACCATTATGGGAGTCCCGGATCGGATCATCGAACACGGTTCCCAGGAAGAACTTCGCGCTGAAGCCGGTATTGATGCCAAGGCAATCGTACAAAAGGTGAAAGCAATGCTTCCGGCTATTGCCTGACATTAGCCGCTTCTTAGGGCTCTTTATCAGTTATTTCCTCCCTTACTGTCATTTTTCTTTCAATGGACCACGACGTTTATGTATCGTCGGGGGTGGATCTATCATCCTATCCCGACCGTATCGACTATTCCGGAACTCTTGAGCCGACATTCGAGGTCCTCGAATCGCTGCATTTTGCTCATGCCACTCATATTCCTTTTGAAAATCTGGATCTCCTGTTAAAACGCCCCATCCGCCTGGATATCGAAAGCCTGCAGGATAAGATGGTTAAGAACATGATCAGTAATCCTCCTGATCTTGTTGAGAGAATGAGATACCTGGATTTGAAAAAAAATGGTCATAAAATCATTCCATTTTACCAAATGACCTACATCTCTCGTCTTTTTTTCCGATCATAATAAATATGATACAACATCCCGAAAGCATTCGGGATTCTTGAAACTGGTTTTATTGGCATACTGGTTTAAAAAATGTTCGAACAGTACTCCGGTCAGGTTAAAGATATTATTGGATCCGTTAAGGACCGGTTTGGAAAAAAGAAAAAGGTTTTAGTTGTTGTCGGGCTCAAACGTGAAGCTGCGTTTAAGTCTCTGTTCCGAAATTACGAAGACTGCTATTGTTTTGAAGCCGATCCGGTTGCTTTTGAGAAACTCGAAGAAAAGTATCAGAAATACCCGAATGTCCATCTTTATAATATGGCAGTTGATACCTATGAGGGTGAGGTCAACTACGATTTAAGCGAAAATGAGGACGTGTCAGGGCCGTCACATGTCTGGGATGGACAACCTCAGAGAGATACCTTTGCCGATGTCAGTGTCGATCAGATGACCCGGATTCTCTGCATCCATCTCTATCGTTTCCTCGACCGGCATGGAGTCGAGTATATCAATGATTATATCAGCCACAATGAAGGGAAGGACTTCGAGGTCCTGAATACACTCAAACCGCTCATCGATTCCGGTCGCATCGGCACAATAACCTGCGCCGTAACCAAAAACGGCAAGCACAATGATTACCGCGACCTGTCAAATAACAGCGAAATTCGTTATTACAAGCTGCTCAGTGATAATTACGAGCTCATCGCCCGCGGATGGGGACAGTTGAAAGACGGCGTTGTCAAAGACGTACCGGACGACTGGTGGGAGATGGATTGCAAGTGGCGGGTGAAGAAATAAGGCACAGGCCATAAATTAGCTGGAAACTTATAACATCGCGACGGTTTACCAATCAATTTCGGTGGGCCCGGCCTCGAATTCAGGATATCATATAATATATAATAAGAGGTTGGTGTAACTAACCGGTAATCCTGTGAATCCCCAAGATCCTTAAAATCGTGTTCAGAGGATAAGAATTTGCCTTAAAGCGAGTGGTTGGTATCTTAGGCAATCATCTTTAAAAAAATAATTACCCATGTAATAATGAGGAATATGTCATGAGCTATCTGCCTGCCGAAACCCGATATGATGAGATGACATACAAACGCTGTGGGCGAAGTGGGATAAAACTGCCCATCATCGCACTTGGACTCTGGCACAACTTCGGAGATGTCGACACTTTCGAGAACAGCCGGAACATGGTGCATCGTGCTTTTGACCTGGGAATCACCCATTTCGACCTGGCAAATAACTATGGCCCCCCTCCGGGCTCGGCAGAAGAAAATTTTGGACGAATCTTAGCCAAAGATCTGCGCCCATACCGCGACGAACTGATCATTTCCAGCAA
>DATFNI010000118.1:0-5484 GCA_035266485.1 Balneolales bacterium | reverse complement strand
TGTTTCCTGGATGATCGCTTTCTGGTCGCGGAACTCCTCAATGGTACCGACGAGAGGAATCATAATTTCGGGTACAATGTTGAAACCATTCTTTTTGATTTCAACTGCAGCTTCGATAATAGCACGCGCCTGCATCTCGGTAATTTCAGGATAGGTTACACCAAGACGACATCCGCGGTGACCAAGCATCGGGTTGAATTCGCGAAGTTTCTCAACCGTACTTGTGACTTCACCATCCGGCAGGCCAAGACGGCGGGCCATTTCGTGAATTTCATGTTTCGTGTTGGGAAGGAATTCGTGCAATGGCGGATCGAGCAGGCGGATCGTCACAGGCAGTCCTTCCATCGCCTTAAAGATTCCCAGGAAGTCGCCTTGTTGCATCGGGAGCAGCTTGTCGAGTGCAACACGACGTTCCTTTTCATCACGCGCCATGATCATTTCACGAACGATCTCGATACGGCCTTCTTTAAAGAACATGTGTTCGGTACGGCAGAGACCGATACCTTCGGCACCGAATTCACGTGCCTGCCTGGCATCTTCGGGATTGTCAGCGTTGGCACGCACATTCAGACGACGGCCATCGTCAACCCATTCCATGAATTTCCGGAAGTGACCACTGATTTCCGGTTTCGTCAGATCCTGCTTTCCAAGAATGACTTCACCAGTAGAACCGTTGATAGAGATCCAGTCTCCTTCCTTAACATCGATATCGCCATTGGTGAACTTCTTCTTTTCATAGTTCACAATGATGTCACCGCATCCGGCAACGCAGGGTTTACCCCAGCCACGTGCAACAACAGCAGCGTGCGAGGTCATGCCACCGCGTGAGGTTACGATACCCTGAGCGGCGGACATCCCTCCAACATCTTCAGGACTGGTTTCGATACGAACGAGGATAACTTGTTCGCCGTTATCGGCAGCTTCTTCTGCATCTTCGGAGCTGAATACCACTTTACCAACAGCAGCACCCGGAGAAGCCGGAAGACCTTTTGCCATTACCTGTTTTTCATAAGACTTGGTATCCTTGAACTGCGGGTGAAGTAATTGGTCGAGATGTCCCGGTTCAACAAGATTTTTGACAGCGTCAGCTTCGGAAACGAGGCCTTCTTTTACCATATCAACAGCAATACGCAGAGCAGCCGGACCGGTGCGTTTTCCATTTCGGGTCTGGAGCATATACAGTTCATCTTCCTGTATGGTAAACTCGATGTCCTGCATATTTTTGTAGTGTTGCTCCAGGGTCTCGGTAACCTCGACAAGCTCCTCGTATACATGGGACATCACTTTTTTCAGTTCGTTGATGTCACGGGGGGTACGGATACCCGCTACGACATCTTCACCCTGAGCGTTGATCAGGAACTCACCGTATAATTTACGTTCACCGGTTGCCGGGTTTCGCGTAAAGCATACACCGGTACCACTATTGTCACCCATGTTACCGAATACCATCGCCATCACATTAACGGCAGTACCTAGAAGTCCGGTTATCTTGTTGATCTGCCGATACTTGATAGCGCGATCACTGTTCCATGATCCGAACACGGCGTTGATAGCGAAGGTCAGCTGTTCCCATGGATTGCTTGGGAACATGTAACCAGTGTGCTTGCGGTAGATCGCTTTGTATCGATCGACGAGCACTTTAAGATCTTCTGTCGTTAACTCAATATCATTTTCGACTTTTTTCTCTTTCTTGAGTTTATCAATGGCTTGCTCGAAATAGTCGTGAGAGACGCCCATAACGACATCACCAAACATATCGATAAAGCGCCGGTAGCTGTCGTAAGCAAAACGTTCGTTGCCCGTTTTCTTTGCAAGTCCTTCAACGACTTCATCATTCAACCCAAGGTTGAGGACCGTGTCCATCATGCCTGGCATGGAAATCGCCGCGCCGGAGCGTACGGAAACCAAAAGAGGGTTTTCCGGATTGCCAAATTCGAGCCCGATTTCTTTCTCGGTATGCTTGATACCTTCTCTTACCTGGTCTTTTAAACCTTCAGGCCACTCGCCTTTAAGTTCGTTGTAGATTTTACAAGTTTCAGTGCTGATTGTAAAACCCGGGGGTACAGGCAGTCCAATCGATGACATTTCAGCCAGGTTGGCTCCTTTGCCACCCAGCAAACTCTTCATCCCCTTATTCCCATCGGAGTGATTTTTGCTAAAGGTATAGACAAATTTATTACTGTTATGCTTCATAACTATTCCTTATCTGTGATTATTAACCTATTATCGAAGGGCTTTCATAAGTTATTGAAATACCGATATTTATGCGACGTTGCGCGGTAATACTATTCTATTCAATAAGAAGAATAGATAGTTGTGTATTGTCGTACTATCCTGTCTTTGTCGCATCATCGACAAAACTTGCGCAATCATCACTGGTTATGTTTGTAATTCAACGATGAACGAAACAAGGTCGTTCTCGACCCCTAAGGTAAGAATTATGACTTTTCCCGTTAAGACTTTTTCGGGGAAATCGAGGAACTTTTTTTTAAAATTATCCCTCATCCCATCAAAATTTATTCAAACTTATTCAAATGCTTTGTAAAAACATGGATATCAGAGCATTATTTGTAAAATGGCACCGGATCGGTTGATGAAATCGAGGATTTGTTCAGAAGAGTGACTCTCTCTGTCATCTTTTCTTGCTGTAGTGATACTTTGGGCTGATCTGTTGCCTGCTGAGATCTTCAAGCAATTCAGTTTTTTTCGTGTTCGGGATTGGTGCACTTATTGGCGTGGCGGCAGTTGAAATAGTTTGCCAGTGCCAGGAGAACAGCCCCGCTTAACATGATTCCCATCTTAACATAATGGGGAGCGGAGGCATGGCCGGTAAAGATGGCACTAAGGCTGACAGCGTCACTTGCATGGGGTACCAGAAATTCACCGGAATAGATGAGGGCGAGCCCCAAAATGAATGCGGCAAGCAGATTATAATTCTTGTGTCTCTTCCAAAATGGGAAAAAGCCCAGTGAACCTACCGGTATCAACAGAAGCAAGAGGATAATCTGAACGGTTTCACTGAAGAAGTTCGATAAAAATGGAAGCATCAGTATTACAAATGGATGAACAATAAAATGTAACACACACCAATGTAGTGAGTATATTGGTGACGCGTGTTGATATAACGACTGTACTGCGGGTTTCACTCATGATGTTGCTGTTCTTCCGGTTTTTGCACAATCCGGGCAGATACCATGCAACCGAATTTCCCTGTTCGTGATCTGAAAGCCGTTTTTATCCGACATGTTAGTATTGATCGATACTTTTGTCCTTGGAAGGCAAAAAATCCTGTGACACAGATTACACTCAAAATGAGCATGCTCAATGGAGATACTGTCGGCTTTCTTGCCTCTCAGGCAGAGAGCGAACCGCGTCTGCCGGTCAACGGTGGCAACACGATGAATGATCTTTTTCTGCTCAAAGGTATGCAGTATCCGGTACAGGGTAACCCTGTCGATCGTACCAACCGAATCAGAGATCTCCTGGTGCGAAAGAGCCGATCTCGCACTGCCAAGAGTCTGTAACACCCTAATTCGCGTGTCCGTCACCCGCAAGCCTTTCGTGGATAATAGTTCGTAGAATACTTCGTCAGACATAAGTACACAATGGAATTGCAACAATGTTGCATTTTCTACGATTAAACGCAACATTGTTGCGAATAGTATGTCGCAGCAATACGTATCGCGACCTGTAGGGGGGAGATTCCTGTGTCTCACCCCTACACACAACGAACATCAATCCCCGTGTCTTCTTTATACAATGCACACACCAAGGATTCCAGTGACACAACCATAAAAAAAGCTTGGCCCTCTTGGGTATCAAATTTGTTAGCTGTTACCGTTTTAGCCACATATGAACGCAGATAAACTCAGATTTAACCCGTTTGGGTCCGCGTATCCCGCGCTAATTACTTTATGGATTAACCGGTAACTTCAGTAGCTCTCCCCATACGTATGAATATCGAGAACGGTAAAACCGATCTGACTTATGCGTAGGGTTTAAGCAACCGCGGCAGTTCTTCGTTGAAATTAGGAGTGGGTTGCGGTTTGAATGGCCTTCCGGTAACCGTGCTGAACAGTTCAGCATACCGTTCATAGACCTGCCAGCGAAACTCGTCGCTCATATCCGGAAGCTTTTGGCCTTCCAGCCCCTGGAATCCCTGGCTCATCAGCCATTCCCGGATGAATTCTTTGGAGAGCTGCATCTGTCGTTCACCGCGTTCAAATCGCCCCTGGTATCCTTCTGCATAAAAATAACGAGACGAATCGGGGGTATGAACTTCATCGATCAGAATCAGACGATCATTGTAAATGCCAAACTCATATTTGGTATCAACAAGAATGAGTCCGCGATTATGGGCGATTTCCTGTCCGCGCTTGAACAGGAGAAAAGCTTTTTCACGAATCTCTTCCCAGCGTTTGGCTTCAACAAGGTTCCGGTTTAATATTTCCCGTTCGGAAATATCCTCATCATGACCTTCAGTAGCTTTGGTAGCAGGGGTGAGTATCGGGCGGTTAAACTGCTGGTTCTCCTTCAATCCCTCCGGAAGATGTACCCCACATAGTTCTCTTTTACCATCTTTATACTCCCGCCAGGCATGTCCCACCAGGTAACCTCTCACAACAACCTCAACCGGTATGGGCTTACACGCTCTGGCAATCGTAACATTGGGATGCGGCACATCCAGAATGTGTGTTTCCACCAGATCGGACACCTTCTCGAAAAAGAATGCCGCCAGAGTATTAAGTATTTGTCCCTTGTAGGGAATCGGTTGTCTGAGGATGTGATCGAACGCCGAGATACGGTCGGTGGCTACAATCGCCAGGCGGTTGCCCGACAGGTTGTAGACATCGCGCACCTTGCCATGGTATGGGTCCGGCAGATAGGTTACCGACGTTTGTGTAATGCAATTTGTCAGTGCCGACTGCTTCTGCTTATCGCTGGTGTTCACTTGTTTTTCTGCGTTGATTTACGAATTACCAGTTCCGGCTCCACTGTAACCTGCCAGAGATCCTCCGGTTTTTCGAAGAGGCGTGCTTCCAGCCGCTGAATAGCCTTGCCCCCCATATCAAGCATCTTCTGATCGATGGTTGTCAGGTTCAGGTACCGGGCAGACTTGATGTTATCGTAGCCTATCAGGGCCACATCGTTCGGAACACTCAGGTTTAATTCTTCGAGAGCATGCATGGCCCCCAGAGCTTGTGAGTCGTTGGAACAGAAAATAGCTTCAGGCATTGAACCGCGGTTGTGAAGGATGTGGATCGCTTCATAACCAGCCTCTTCACTAAATCCTCCATGTTTTCGGGTAATACCGGCAGTGACATATTCTTCTTTGAGCGGATGATTCAACTTTTCGAGTGTCTCCTCGAACCCTTGTTCACGTTTCTGATATTTTTCTGAACGATCAAGCGCCTGGACCATCCCGATACGGGTGAAGCCCTGTTTTAAGAGGTGTTCCGCGGCCAGCTGACCCCCACGGTAGTT
>DATFNI010000117.1:0-2938 GCA_035266485.1 Balneolales bacterium | reverse complement strand
ATCCAGCATTACACGCATTCCGGATTTGTCGGATGTGATGATGGTGTTGGCTGTCGGATTTGGGGTGACGGCCATCGGACATCTGGTTGGCAATTCGCTTGGACCCTACATCCACAGGACTGCTCCCTACCTGGATCGGTTCAGCCTTTCATCCCCGTTTTTCTGGATAGTCATCGTCTCAACGAGTCTCGGCTTGATCCTCTCATTTACCCCGCTACGAAAGCTGGAGGGGGTAGGTGCATCACGTATCGGTAGTGTCTTCCTCTACATCCTGGTAGCAACGATAGGGATGCAGATGAATATCATCAAAATATTTGAGAACCCGGCGCTTTTCTTTCTGGGCATCATATGGATAATGATACACATTGGATTGATGATCCTGGTAGCCCGGTTAATAAAGGCACCGTTTTTCTTTGTTGCCGTCGGCAGCCAGGCCAATATCGGAGGAGCTGCATCGGCGCCGATCGTAGCCTCGGCCTTCGACCCCTCCCTTGCCCCGGTGGGTGTGCTCCTGGCCGTGCTCGGATATGCCCTCGGAACTTATGGAGCATGGGTTTGCGCCATCATTATGCAATTTGTAAGTCACTGACTTTTTAAGTAAATACATCGGGTTGAGATAGGTGTTTGAATAAGTATTATTTGATATGTATAGCTCTTTGTCACCCCTGTTTGCTTGCTAATGAAAGTACGTTTATCTACGTTATTCAATGAGATTACTAAAATTAGTAGTGGAGATTAATAAATATGCCCACGGAAATTATTCATCCCTATATCACCAGAGAAAAAGGCGTTGGCCATAGCAAGTCCCTGATCAGGGGAACACGAACCAGAGTGATTAATATCATTGTCTATCATAAACTTGGATATACACCTGAAGAGCTGGCCCGCGAATTTCCACATCTTTCGCTTTCCCAGATATATGATGCACTATCGTATTATTATGAAAATATGACTCAGATCGACAGCGAAATCGATAATGAAAAAGAGGAAAACCTGATCAATCTGGTTAAGTAATGCGGATAAGATTTTATCTGGATGAAGATGTTCCATCGTCATTTGCCCAGGCATTAAGCAACAGGGGTGTCGATACAGAGACAACACAAACTGCTGGTAATATAGGATGTTTAGACAGGCAACAACTCCTGTTTGCATCAAGAGAGGGAAGGGTAATTTTAACCCATAACAAAAGAGATTTTATAATTCTCCACAATGATTTTGTTGAAAGGAATCTAACCCATGGTGGTATTGTCGTATCTGATCAACTGCCAATCGGTACTCTCTTAAAAAGAGCTATGAAACTTTGGTTTACGCTTGATGCCGATGATATGTATGACAGGCTCGAATTTTTGAGTAATTGGAAATAATAAACAAAAATTTATTTTCACTTAACCCTGATGCCAAATCCAAATATTTCCAGACTCCAATCCATCGCAGGTAAGCAGACATGCCGTGCAATCGGACTGATGTCGGGTACATCCCTTGACGGACTCGATATCGCCCTTTGTGACATAACCGGCTCTGGATACGATACCAAAGTGGAGTTGATAGAATTCACGACCCAACCATATTTTGTGTCGCAGAAAGAGAAGATTCGCGAGATCTTTTCAGTAAATAAAGTAGATCTGGAGCACCTGTGCGTCTACAATGCCTGGCTTGGCAATTTGCATGGAGAGATGATCATGCAAGCTTTGGTCGACTGGAACTGCGCTCCGGATACTATCGATTTCGTTGCATCGCACGGACAGACAGTCTATCACGCCCCGTCTACAAAACATGGCATGCATTCGATGCCGAATGCCACACTCCAGATAAGCGATGGTGATCATATTGCAATAAAAACAGGCATCCTGACCATCAGTGATTTCAGGCAGAAACACACGGCTGCGGGTGGCGAAGGTGCGCCGCTGGCAGGGTATGTCGATGAGTTGCTTTTCTTTGAGCGTGGAGAAAAACGTGTTCTGCTGAACATAGGGGGCATAGGCAACATCACCTGGCTCGATGGAACAGCGGGAAACCAACCGGTCATGATTACCGATACCGGACCCGGAAATACGCTCATCGATGCAAGGGTGCATTTTTTCTATCCTGATTTGCACTATGATGAGGATGGAAAGATCGCTCGACAGGGGAGAGTATCGGAAGAATTACTGGCGATACTGAAGCGTGATTCCTTTTTCAAACTGCCGCTGCCGAAGTCAACCGGACCGGAATATTTCAACCGGTTTTTTTTTGAAAACGCACTCAAGGAAACCGGTATAGCTATATCACAGGAAGACCAGATTGCCACGCTGGCCAGGCTGACCGTTGAGAGCATTGCAGATGTGATTCGCGAAGTCAGCAATGATGAACCGTGCGAATTATATGTGAGTGGAGGCGGGTGCCATAATCCGGTCATTAAGCAAGGACTTCGCGACCAGTTGGCGTTCACGCAAGTTTATCCATTTGAGCAGTTGGGCATGAATCCCGATGCCAAAGAGGCCATCATCTTCGCCGTGCTTGGAAATGAAACACTCCGGGGGAATGGCATCCGTTTTTCAAACGACCGGCATGTTTCGCTGGGTAAGATTTCGTTCCCAGCTTAAGGGTATACAGCAGCTTCTTAGATAGTCATTGCTTTGCGTCATTTGTGACCTTTGCGGTTTATTCACAACCGCAAAGAGCGCGAAAGTTCGCAAAGTATTTGAAGGGTTTTCTTATCCCGGGTGATTTGGAACTCTGGCATATATGCAATGGGTTCCAACAGCAAACCCCAATAAGTTCATTCTACACGTTAAAACTGCATTTGCAAAATGAAAGAAGTTGATATCAAAACAAGAGACGGCAATGCCGATTGCTATGCTTTTTATCCCGATGATGCCAAGACCCTGCCATCTGTCATTTTTTATATGGATGTGATGGGTGTGCGGGATTCCCTGTTCCGGATGGCAGAGAGAATAGC
>DATFNI010000116.1:0-3626 GCA_035266485.1 Balneolales bacterium | reverse complement strand
TTGAATGTATCTTCCAAACCTGCCAGATACCTGTCGCGTTCTAATAATTCCATCTCACACCCTCTTTTGTGAATGTCTAATCCACCTGTTGCAGCAACTATTCTCCCTAATACTATCTTCTAAGCGATCATGAAGATCACACACGAAGATACATATTTTTACACAGCTTAAGAGATAGAATCTTTAAAAAAATTATCAAAATTCTTGATGAATAAGAAAAACTTAATAGTTAATTTTCGCCTGAACAGCTTTCCATAGCCACGATGTAAAGGCAAGTCAAAATTCTACTCGGAAGATCCGTATTACCGCAGCAAGCCTTCTTCTTCCAGATACTTATTGACCACATCCAGATGTTCCCCCTGGATTTCGATGGTTTTCTGATAGCTGGTCCCACCGGCACCACATTTTTTCTTCAGCTCGCGCGCCATTCGTTCTATGACCTGAGGATTGTGAGGTATACCCGTGATCATAGTGACCGTCTTCCCTTTTCTCCCTTTTTTTTCGATAAAAACTTTTACAGGCATGGCAGTTATATTCTCTGCAATTGTGTGGTTTTTCTACAGGAGTTATTTATAATTAATGGTAATATGAGTCCTGTCATTGGTGTTATGAAAAAGATACAATTTTTATTCCTGATCATCTTATTTCCGCTGGCTTCTGCTGCACAAGGTCTTGATACACTTCATCTCAAAACCATATTCTATCCACCTTTTATCGCCGGAACAAGACCCGATTTCCAGAGTTTTTCTGCTAACAACCATTTCGTTTATTTTTATTGGAATGATTCCAGCTCTGCCGATCAGTCGTTGTATGAGGTTAGTTTAAAAGGAGGAACGGCGGACAGAGTTGAGAATACCTATTTGGCAAATGCCCTGCTTTCTCCCGATAAAAAACATCTTGTATTTGTCCACGATGGGGATTTATGGATCTCCAGTCAGGCAGGAGGCCACAGGCGTAAAATCGTTTCGACCAAAGAAAAGGAACAAAACCCGGTCTGGTCGCCAGACAGTAAGCGTATCGCCTACACATCAAATGGCAATGTCTGGATTTTGGATATTGATCACCCGGCGGTTCATCAGCTTACCTACAACGCCGACAGTACAGCAGATTACGATATCGTCGGCTGGGCAGATAGTGGACAGAAACTCATACTCCAGCAAAGTGATGAGGACAGCTTAAAGACTTACTTTTTCCCTGAATATCTCCACACATATGTAAAACCGGGTGCTGAAGACCGGGGCATACCTGTTGTCTCTATTTCTGAGCTTGATATTAAATCCCGGGAAATACAACCACTGCTCGGCGGTAAAATCTATTTTCGCAATATCGATATCAGCCCATCAGGACGCTACCTGGCAATTGACCGGTTGGATGCCCCTATGAAACATCGCGACATCCTGGTCTATGATACAAAAACCGATACCCGGCACACAGTCTTCCAGGACTCCACCAATGGATGGATCGTCTGGAACATCACGGAAATGAAATTTGCTCCTCATTCAGACCGGCTTATGTTTACCTCTGAGAAGACCGGTTACAATGAGGTCTACCTCATAAATCCCGATGGTTCAGATCTGAAGGAAATTACCTTTGGGAATTATGAAATCCCCTGGGCCGGATGGGTCAATGATCAGAAAATTGTCTACGCCTCTACGAAAACCGATCCGGGAGAAAGACACTTGTACGAGCTTGACCTGAAGAAAAACAGGACCAGGGAACTGACCCCGGAAACCGCATACCGACGAAATTTCAATATCAGCTCAGATCATCGTTTTTTGGTCTACAAAAAAACATACTGGAATCAACCGGCCGACTTGTATGCACTTGACCTGAAACATCCCCGTGATGAAGTACCATTAACTCACACGGTCCCGGACCGTTTCCACAAAATTGACTGGGAAAAACCTGAATATCGCCGTTTTACGGGGCGTGATGGTCATACCCGTATTTCGATGACCATTCTTAAGCCGGTGCATTTGATGGAAGGAAAAAAATATCCGGTTGTAGTGTTTGTACATGGCGCCGGTTCTCTCCAAAATGTATACAAAGGCTGGTCGTACTATTATTACCGGGAATATATGTTCAATCAGTACCTGGCCGACCATGGGTTTGTGGTTATTCAGGTCGACTATCGGCACAGTACCGGGTACGGTCGCAAATTCAGGGAAGATGTGGAGGGATGGTTGGGCCACTATGAGACACAAGATATTGAAGATGCTCTCCAACAGCTAAAAAACACGGGATATGCTGATTTGAATCGTGTCGGAATCTACGGGGGAAGCTATGGTGGATTTTTATCGCTTTATACGATCGAAGTGGCTCCCAATGTGTTTAAAGCGGCAGCGGCATTGCGTGCCGTTACTAATTGGCGAAATTATTACTACACCAATCCCTGGTATACCTATCCAAGGCTGGGAACCCCGGAGCAAAATCCGGAAAATTATAAGAGAAGCTCTCCCCTTACTTATGCCGACTCGCTTAAGCGGCCAGTTCTCATCCTTCACGGACTTCGTGACAATAATGTCGGATTTCAGGATGCCGCTCAATTCATTCATGCACTCATCAAATCCGGGAATCACAATTTTCAGTTTATGCTGTATCCGGGTGAGAGGCACAGTTTTGAAAAGCCATATGACTGGCTTGATGAGTACACACGGATATATGGGTTCTTCGTGAAGCACCTTGAAGACAATAACCAGACCGTACCCCAAGGTTCTGCTAACGGGAAGCCGGATGAGATCCAACAACATTGATTATTGGATCAACAATTCATCTTTATAATTAATATTTTGTCTACTTGACGAACATTGACTCTCCGGGATGTTTGGATTTTCCGGAGAGTTAAAATTGCAAGGTTATTGATCTCCCACATGGCTGACCATTATATAGCACTTACCCGAAAATACAGGCCACGAACATTCGATGATATTGTCTCGCAAGAGCATGTGAGCAATACACTTAAGAATGCCATCGAGCATAATCGAATCTCACACGCATACATGTTTTGCGGTCCACGGGGTGTTGGCAAGACGACTATGGCCCGCGTTCTCGCACGAACGATCAATGAAATCGGTGCCGATGTCGACGCGGAAGCACTCGGAAATACCCTGAACATCATTGAGATCGACGCTGCATCAAACAACAAGGTTGATGATATACACCGTATCCGGGAAACGGTTCGCATCCCACCACAAAATGGACGATTCAAGATTTACATCATCGACGAAGTTCATATGCTCAGCAAGCAGGCTTACAATGCCCTGCTGAAAACGCTCGAAGAGCCACCGGCTCATGTGATTTTTATTTTTGCTACGACGGAGCCGCAAAAAGTGCTCCCAACGATTATGTCCCGTTGCCAGAGATACGACTTCCGGCGCATCAAGGTCAGCGAAATTGTCGATCGGCTACGATATATCTGTGAAAAAGAAAACATTACGATCGACGATGAATCCCTGCATGTCATTGGCCACAAGGCGGATGGTGCGTTGCGTGATGCACAGGGCCTTTTGGATCAGGCCATTGCATTTTGCGGAACGGATATCAAACATGAGGAATTATTACATGCTCTGAATGTTGTGAGCAGTGAAAGGCTGTTTGAACTGACACAAGCCATTCTCGATCATGAT
>DATFNI010000115.1:0-5086 GCA_035266485.1 Balneolales bacterium | reverse complement strand
TAATCTGCCGAAAGAATTTGCCCTGGATGCCAATTATCCAAACCCGTTTAATCCCACGACCACTGTTCCCATCAGTCTGCCGAAGGCTGCCCATGTGAGGGTGGAAGTCTACAATGTAGCCGGACAATTGGTAGCCACCCTGGCCAATAAGGATTATCAGGCTGGCAGATATCAACTGCGGTTTGATGCCCATATGTTGGTAAGTGGCATGTATCTGGTACGTGCTCACTTGGGAGGCAAGGTCTTTACCCGAAAATTAACACTCATCAAATAATGAAAACGAAAGTAGTGGTGTACTACGCTGTACATCACTACCATTTCAAACACCGATGTTAATTGCGAAGTTGCTTCCTAAACAACGAAAACAGGAGCACCAACAAGAAGCCGAAGGGGGTGTGGTACCCTACCCTTTGGCTTCTTATTTAAAGTGGATTATTGAATTTTATCCAGTCTTTGTTGTTCTGATAATCATTTTTGAGTGGGATCCCCATGCTTATAGGTGCTGGCACGTCCCCAAAGAGTATAGCTTTATATGGTTAGTGAGTATCGGTTGGGTATTGTGGGTCTGTTACAAATGGATACAAAATCGGTCTTCCGTTTATAGCCAATCAATACAGCTTTCAGTAATTGATGTCTTGCTACTCATTCGCTTCGTGTGGCTTGTCATTTCGAATCCGGACCTGGTAACTCAGCCATCAAAATTGGCCTTGCCCATTGAAATATCACTGATAGGATGGGTCTTGTTGGTTCGTCAAAACGAGTTTGTGCATAAAAAATGGAAGTATTGGTTGCGTGCGATCTGGTTCGCTGGATGTGTCGATTCAATCATTGGTATATGGCAATACTTTGCCACAGATGCCTCATCTTTGCAATCTGTCAAGACTTTTATGACAGGTACCATAGGATCTGCCAACGGATACGGAATTTTTCTGAGCCTGACTATTATTGCCGCTTTAACGGATGGATGGATTCACAGATCAAACAAACATATTCTGTTTGGTTCGTTTGTGGCTTCGTTATTAATGGTTATTGCTCTTGGATTGAATGGAAGCAGGGGGGCTATAGTATCGTTATTAGTTGGGTTACTTATTGTCGGTGGAATAATTAGCGCAACACTGAAAGCCAAAACAGAAGCACATTCTCAGAGTTTTTATTCCATGCGAAAGAGACTGCTTTTATATGGGGCTGTAAGTTTGATAGGAGTGGTTGCCGCAGGTTATGGTTTATACAAGCAAAATCCGGAATCTGTTAACGGACGATTCATGATCTGGAGCATTTCCCAACCAATGATTCTTGATCATCCACTGACGGGTATGGGATATAATAGATACTCTGTTGAATACTTAAACTATCAGGCCAGGTATTTCTCTAACGCAGTTCACCATTCAGATTCCTGGAGAGCAGCCAATATTAAACAGGCACACAATGAATTTTTGCAAGCATTCTACGAGAGTGGCATCCCTGGAGGTTTTCTTTTTATTGCAATCTGGGTAATGGCAATTTTGATTTTATTACGTGGTATCCTGTCCGAACCAGAACCTTGGGAAAAAGTCATAATTGTGGGGCTAATTACGGTGGTTTTGGTTCATTCGTTGGTGGATGCTCCTCTGCATGTTTTGCCGGTTACAATAATTGCTTATGGCTGTCTTGGGACAATACAAGTAACAAGGACGTGGAATTGGGAATGGACTGGTCGAGTTACAAGATGGCTTATGCCTGCTGTAATTATTGGAGTCTTTGCTATCGTTACAGTATCGATAATTGAACATTATCCGGGTTACCGGATATGGCAAAATGGTGTTGAAGCTGCCCATCGAAATAATTGGCCCCAAGCCGTCGATTTATATAAACATGCGCTGGATAACCTACCCGGACAGGGAGAATTGCAATTCCATCTTGGGGCTGCCATGGTTCAAAACGGTCAATATTCATCTGGTCTATACTATCTGGATCAAGCCAGAATGACATTCAATGATCGTAATATCTATCTATCCATGAGCTTGGGATGGTTGAAGCTCGGCCAGTACAAAAAAGCCCGGGAAAACGCAAAAACTGCTCTTTTAATGTTTCCTGATCAGTTAGCACCTCACTTGCTATTAGGACAAATATACCATCAAATGGGTGAGAACGATCAGGCCAAAATGCAATTGTCACTGTGTCTTGGTCAAAGAACACACATCCGCTCTGACAAAACGATGCTTATTGTGAATGATGCCAGGCGATTGTGGAAAATGTGGTTTGATGATAATCTGGACTGATGTCTATATGAGTTTTAAACAATTCAGAGATTTTTGTTTTAGAAATACTCGGAATTGAGTGCAAAATAACCGTTAGTAAATAAAAGTTTTGTTTTACCTATGTTGTACCTGATTAAAAAACAAAAGCCATAAAGAATTGAAAATCAATTCTTTATGGCTGAAATTATGAGCCGAAGACGGGACTTGAACCCGTGACCTACGCTTTACGAGAGCGTCGCTCTACCAACTGAGCTACTTCGGCTTAATATTCTCGGGACTCTACCAGTTGAGCTACTTCAGCAAAGAATATCAAATATACAAAGCATGGCCTCTTCCCCGCAACTGAGAACCGATTTTTCCGTTAAATCATAATAATCCTTTACCGACGTTCACCTCTGGTACGAATTTAGTACCTTAGCTCCGAGTTTTAAACGAAGCATATATATAATGGCATATGTCATCCTTATCGCAACGGTTATCACCTCACTGACAGCGTGGTATATCTTCCCGCATTTTTTTGAGGAAGGGATGTTGCGTCCTTACTATACGATCAGGCAGCATAAATGGTACCAGTTGATCACGTCAGGTTTCCTGCATGCAGATTTTCTTCATCTGTTTTTCAACATGTTCACCTTTTACATATTTGGTCCGTATCTGGAGCAGATATTGGGAACCCCCGTTTTTACCGGGATGTATTTCACGGCACTGATTGTCTCGTCGCTGCCATCGGTGATCAAACATAAGGATGATCCGTCGTTTGCCAGTCTGGGTGCCTCAGGTGCCGTGGAGGCCGTCATCTTCTCGTTCATCCTGTTTTATCCCTGGCAGCCGCTTTACATCATGTTCATTCCCATCGGCATCCCTGCTCTGATTTTTGGGATATTATTCCTGGCATACAGCATTTATGAGAGCCGCCGAAACCGCGGAATCATCAACCACGACGCACACATCGCAGGGGCCGTTTCCGGCATCGTATTTACGATTGCTTTTCGCCCCCAGGCCCTGCAGATCTTCCTGCATCAGATAGTGAGATAGAGTCGTGAGTATTGAGCACTGAGTATTGAGAAAAATCCGGCTATAGTCCGACGGTTACATAAATAACCTGGAGCCTGGATAAAAACTGGTATTGTAATCCTTTAAAATAACCGAGCTGGATGGATTTCCCCCCTTAGAAAAGGGGCTAGGGGGATTGACCATACCTGGACAAGGGTGATGAGCGCATTCATTCTTCTATGCGTGGCTAATACCCCTGTTCTTTTCGCCAACTCAGCATTACTCAAAACTCAATAAAGGTGGATAAGTTTTGAGATTGGTATGACCAGTTTATCAAAGGGAATGTTAAGTGGAAGCACAACACCGATGGTAATATGGGGCTAAAGCCCGTCTTTTGTACTTTCTTCTTTTCAGTTGGCTAAAGCCCACTGCAATAGATACTCATTTATTGCAGTCTGCTTTAGCAGACGGAATGAAAGCATTGGTAAACAGGAGCTTTAGCTCCATTCTGGCTATTCACATTTTTTACATCCCAAAAATTCGGGTAATGATGAGTTCGTCAGGGGAAATAAAACAGCCCCCGACCTTAAATAAAAAGGCCTGCCCGGTTTTTACCGAACAGGCCTTTTAAATGGTTGCTCTCGTATGACTTGAATCTACACGAATCTCAATACTCACTACTCAAGACTCACGACAATTCTCCTCACCCGTTGCTCTTGCGGAACTCATCCATGAAGGATACGAGTGTCTTGACACTGTCGAGGGAGCAGGCGTTGTAGATGCTTGCCCGGATGCCGCCGACGCTGCGGTGCCCCTTCAGGCCAATCATGCCATTTGCCGTTGCCTCGGAGAGGAATTTCTTTTCGAGATCTTCACTGCCCAGACGGAACGTGACATTCATACGCGACCGAGAGGCTTTTTCTGCAGTTCCGCGGTAGAAATCATCCTTATCGATTTCGCCGTAAAGCAGGGAGGCTTTTTCGTCGTTGATCTTATTCATGGCCGCGATGCCGCCTTTTTCTTCCAGCCATTCCAAGACCAGGTTTACCATGTACACGGAAAAAGAGGGCGGAGTGTTGAAGAGTTTTTCAGCGTGTGTCTGGTATTTGAGAATCGTTGGAACTTTATCGGTATGTGCTTTTTCCAGAAAATCCTTGCGAATGATGACAACAGCTACACCTGCCGGACCAAGATTTTTCTGTGCGCCTGCATATACGATCCCGTATTTGGACATATCAACAGGCCGTGACAGAAAATTAGAGGAAGCATCGCATACCAGTGGAACGCCATTGGTTTCCGGCTCTTTCTTGAACTCGGTTCCGAAAATGGTGTTGTTGGCCGTAAAATGGACGTATTGTGCATTTGGCGAAAGCTTTAGTTCACTATCTTGGGGAACAGACGTGAAATTCTTTTCTTCGGACGTATAGGCCACATTCACATTCCCGAACAGTTTGGCTTCTTTGATCGCTTTTTTCGACCAGGCGCCGGTATTCAGATAATCGGCTGTTTCGTTTTCCCGTAAGTAATTGTAGGGAACCATCATGAATTGCGTGCTGGCTCCACCCTGAAGGAAGAGAACCTCAAACTCTTCTCCGATCCCCAGAATTTTACGGAAGCGGGCGATAGCCTGGTTGTTGATCTCCGTATACTCCGCGCCACGGTGGCTCATCTCCATGATGGAGGCACCTTTTCCGTGGTAATCGAGCAGTTCGGACTGTGCTTTTTGTAGAGCTTCAATAGGTAAAGTTGCAGGGCCAGCGCTAAAATTATGAACTCGATGCATGGTTGGTTGCTGATTTAAATGTGATAGTTTGTATTTCGTGAAAAAAAAATCATTAAAACGTGTGAACAAGAAG
>DATFNI010000114.1:0-7810 GCA_035266485.1 Balneolales bacterium | reverse complement strand
AGCCTGGAGTATTGCTTCAGGGGAATAATTTATGGGTACCCAACTTAGGCGATTCTGGTGACAACATGATTTATCGGAACTTGGCCAATAATCTGGGTATTGAACTCGGCGGATGGAGCTATGGCGCCCAGTTCGGCGATTTCAACAACGACGGGCATTTGGATTTGTATGTGGCAAACGGTTATGTATCCGGAAAGAAACGCTCTTCCGATTACTGGTATGATTACTCGAAAGTAGCGGTCGGTAATCAAACGATTATAGCCGATACAAAAAACTGGCCTAAAATGAACGGCAAAAGCCTGTCCGGTTATCAGCGCAATAAGATTTGGGTGAATGACGGATCCGGCCGTTTCCAGGAAGTAGGGGAAGCCGTAGGCGGCCGTGAAGTGTATGACAGCCGGGCCGTTGCCATAGCGGATCTGTGGAACACAGGGGCTCAGGATATCGTCGTTGCCAACCAGGAAGGCCCGGTTCTTTTGTATAAGAATACCGTCGATCCTCAGAATAAATGGATCGGGTTTAAACTGACCGGAACCAAATCAAATCGCTCGGCTATTGATGCGAAAATAGATTTATATTGGAATAATCAGCACCAGTTGCAGATGGTCAATGGCGGGAGCGGATTTTGCTCGGAGAACCAACGACGCATCTATTTTGGACTCGGCAAGCATCCGGTTATCAAAAAAGCCGTTATTTACTGGCCATCCGGGCTCGTTCAAACCCTGCATTCACTGAAAGCAGATAGCCTTTATCACATTCAGGAGGATTAATGAACACAGCGGTACCTTCCAAACCGAGGCGGGCCTTTTTTGTCAGTCAGAAGTATTATCCGACGATTTTTATCACCCTGATTCTGGTCGCGGCCGAAATGTCATTCGGGATACTGGAAGGATATCCCAAACTGGCTACAGCTATTATCGCGAGTATTGTAATGGAAAGCATTTTAAGCAGGGTGGCCACCGGGAAATGGAGGAATGTGGCAAGTGCCTACATCAGTGGTATCAGCATAGGCATTCTCATACGATCCCCGCTTGTGTGGCCGTATGCACTTGGCAGTATGATTACCATCGCTTCCAAGTATGTTTTGCGATACAAGAACCGGCACATATGGAACCCGTCAAATTTCGGAGTGGTGGCCTTGTTGTTGCTGGCATCCGACTCGGTTGCGGTATTGAGTATTCAGTGGGGAAATAATCTGTGGCCCATGCTGGTAATCTGGGCGCTGGGTTTCTTTATTGTTTGGCGGGTAAACCGCTTGCACATCAGCGTCGCATACGTGTTGTCCTTTTTCTTCTTTGCGCTGGTGCGAAGCTGGATATCCGGTGACCCATTCTTCGCCGAAGTAGCCCCAATCACCGGGCCTATGTATCAGCTCTTCACATTTTTCATGATCACGGACCCCAAAACAACGGTGTCTTCAAAAAAATGGCAGGTTATCGTAGTTGTGATCATCGCATTTGTTGAGATGATCTTCCGCCTGTTTGACGCCATCTATGCACCCTTTTATGCTTTGTTCATAGTAGGTCCCATTGCCATGGTCATCGATCTGAAGATCAAGGAGAAGAGAGAGGCACCTGTCGCTGTTAAACCGGCTTCATAACAAATGTAATAATAGTAACGACATTCTCTTCTTTGGTTAGCCATTTATCCCACTTATTGGCCATCCTTCAATTGCGTAGAATCCGGTAAAAACTGGTAGAGCCGAGTATCGGGATTGATGAATCGATAAACCGGTTTGAATAATTTCGGATATGCCTTGATAGTTGGTATAATGGTTTTATAGGTAGACGCATAACCTAGCTGACCCACTATAATATGGGTGACATGGGCTTTCTCTAAAAGGCTCACCACTTTGATTGGTGAGCCGCTCAATGGGGATGAATAGGTATAATGTCTGGAAAAGATATACAAGAAATCCGGCTTTCGGCAGGCGACTATAGCAGATTTCGGCAAGTTTTTTTGAGTCCATAAAGCCAATCTGAAATAATTGGCATAGGCCTTTGGAAAATAGCTATTAGCGTTAGCATTTAAAGTTGAGATACCATTCCATTCAAAAGGCAAAAGCAGTAGCATCAATAAAGGTACCATCTTGTAGGTCATCATCGGTGTTCTGGAGCTCCAATGCCGGATTGACCAGCCGATCACAGAATCCACTCCGAGAACCAGACTTATAAACACAAATGGCAAAACGGGAATCATAAACCGTACTCCATACCACTGTTCCGGCCATAGCAACAAAATCAGAAAAGTAGAACCCATGAATCCGAATACAAACCATTTCAATTGTTTGAATTGGAAAATACCCCAAATTATCAATGCGAGAAGGATCAAACCTCCCAGCCACATCGTTACTGTTACGTGTTCAGGGGCAATGCTTGATGGCCTCGAAAAAATTGCATCTGGTATGTCGTGAGTTACATATCGTCGAAAATTAAACAGAATGCGGTGTATTAGATCGAACACATTTAATGTTCCCAGACCCGGATTGTAAGGATTTTTTTGTAAAAATTGATGAAGATATCCACCGGCACCTCCCAGCCTGTTATTTCTAAGAGACCATGGCAAAATCATCAGAAAAAAACCAACGAATGTTGCTAAGGCGGCCAGCCACTGTTTACGCACGATCCAAAATAGAGCCATCCCACTAATGGCGGTCAACCCAATCGACCGGATATAGAAACCAATGCCAATCAGTACCAGTGATATCCAAAACTCCATTGATTTCCACCAAATCACTTCAGGATTTAGTGCAATATTGGTCATTAGCCACAACATCAATGTAGTAAAAAAGACGTACGGCATTTCGCTCATCATGATGGTTGAATACTGGAGCAAGTGCATTGACAGCATAACTGTCAGCGCCGACATGAAGGCAAGTACTTTGCGTTTGAATAGCAGGTAGACGATCTGGTATAACATCAGACAACTTGTCAGCAGAAAGAAGCCATTTAAAATCTTGACTGCAGGAAAGCCACCACCGGTTAGTAAGATTACCAAGGCGATAATAGCCGGATAGCCGGGCGGGAAATGTGAAGCTTCCGGTCGGGCCGGGTACTGAATATTCACATAACCATGGCCGCTGGAAAGGGCTATTCCCAAAGTATAATAGTTTACATTATCACCGCCAAGATTCAATTTTGGATCATATATCCAGGCAAAGACTCCAATAAATACCAAGACAAGCAGTAAAACCGGAAACCAACTATTTGACCAAATTGAAGGTTTATCGTTTGGTGTTTCCATAAATAATATTTTTTGCCGGATTATTCAGTACAAATCTTAGTGGCGTTTTTTTTATCAATCAGTTCATTTATTCTTCTGCTCAGAAGGCCCTTATGCAATACATGGAATGATGGCTATATTTCAAGGCTGCGTAAGCTTCGTTAGAGTAATAATCGACTTTGGAGATTGGAATTTAATTGTCGTCTGAGGGATGGCCGGATTTCGTGCATAAATCAGAAATACATTCAATCTGGTTTTTTATGACATTGCAAGAAATGAAGAGCCTGCTTTAATTGAGTGGAGTATAGCAATATTTATTTTCAGTCCGGTCGACGTTTTTGGACAGAAATCAGTACAGATCGAGCTAGTGCCCTATGGCAGCACTACGTTACGTATTTCGGAGTTTCCTGTGGTCAATAAATCCGATTGATATTGTTTCTCAACTGTTCACTCGTCGCCGTTATTTAAAATACGGGAATGAGCCGGTATTTGAGATCCAACAGGCCGGATGTGCAGCACTTCGTTCAGTATGAAAAGCGGTCCGATCAGCAGATGTATGAGATTTTTTAAAAGGCCGGTGAGTGTTTTTCGTATACGGCGTGCCCGATCCCCTGAAAAAGCCAGCCCGTTGCAAAAATCAGGAAGCCGATCCAGAAACTGCCAATCCCCCGTGCCACAACGTCCAGTAATAACACCGCAATCAGCATGACTGTGCCCAATTTCACATCCAATGCGAAATAGAAAATTGTCACAAGGATGATAAGCGCTTCAGCTACCGTAAATGATTCTGACAGGAGGGGTAACCTTACAAGCATGGATATTAGGCCGAGGACGATGAGCGGTATGCCGATGAAATGGGTTATTATATTTCCTTTGGTGCGGTGGCTGGATGCATAATCCTGCAGCAATCGATCAACTTTCTTCATTAGCCCGGATTAGAGATGGAATTTCATGTAACCAACAACGAAGACATCACACCTTACATTTATACATAAGAAATGCAAAAAGCAAACAATACCATGCTGAAATAATATCAAAGGTTTATGA
The DNA here is from genome assembly GCA_035266485.1 of Balneolales bacterium. Taxonomy (GTDB): domain Bacteria; phylum Bacteroidota; class Rhodothermia; order Balneolales; family DATFMH01; genus DATFNI01. The sequence continues at coordinate 3,541 of DATFNI010000114.1, read as the reverse complement.
GAGGCTTTTGTTTGTGGATATCCGGAAGAGATCCTCTGCTATATCAGTTTGATGTCTAAGGCTTTTGCCGCAAGTACAGCAAATGATTAGAAGGATGATTGTTTTTTAAAACATTGTGGTTTTGACTCAAAAACATCATACTACAGTTAATAAATCGTGTTCTTGTATGGTTAACTGAATCCGTCTGATAAAATATCTGGCATCATGGAGAAGAAGCCTCACGTACTTTCTACGAACGAAATGGTCGAACGTATAACGGATTCCGATTGTATTGTTGTGGATATTCGACCAATTGAGGCATACAACGGCTGGAAACTCAGGGGAGAGACGAGGGGCGGGCATATAAAAGGAGCGAAGAGCCTCCCGCTGTTATGGACAAAATATATGGATTGGGTGGAAGTGTTGGATGAAAAGGGGATTTCAAGCGATAAGCCCATCATCGTCTATGGATATAGTACTGACTCTGCCATGCGAATGGTAGACAGATTGTATGGTCTGGATTTCGGGAATGTGAATATTTACGATCATTTTGTGGATGAGTGGGCTGCCCGTCCAGGGCTCCCGATGGATTGTTTGGCAAGGTACCGGCAACTGGTTTATCCTGAATGGGTTAAACGATTGGTTACAAACGGAGATCCGCCTGAATATGAAGGCAATGGATATGTCATTTGTCACTCTCATTATGACAATCACAACGATTATGAAGAGGGGCACCTGCCTGGTGCTGTCCCATTAAACACCCTGTTACTGGAAGATCCGGTAACGTGGAACCGGCGATCACCGGATGAGTTGAGAAGAACGCTGTTGGATCTCGGAATCACGCGAGATACGACTGTGATTGTTTACGGGCGATTTTCCTATCCAAAGTTTGAAGATCCGTTTCCGGGGAAGAATGCGGGGCACCTTGGTGCTTTTCGATGTGCAGCAATCTTGTTGTATGCCGGTGTGGAAGATGTGCGAATTTTGAATGGCGGAATAACATCCTGGAAAAACAGCGGGTATAACTTATCAACGGAGGATGTCAGACCAACGCCGGTGAATGATTTTGGGAGTGAGATACCAGCTCATCCGGAATACATCGTGGATTTACCGGAAGCTAAAGAACTGCTGGCGTCTGAGAATGGAGAACTGGTAAGCGTTCGCAGCTGGGAGGAATTTATCGGTAATACCAGCGGATATCATTACATCGAAAAGAAAGGGCGGATACCGGGTGCCGTTTTCGGGAATTGCGGCAGTGATGCGTATCACATGGAAAATTACCGCAATTTCGATTATACCATGCGTGAGTCCCAGGAAGTAGCGAAAAAATGGGCCGAGGTGGGTATCGTCCCTGAGAAACACATAGCTTTCTATTGTGGTACCGGCTGGAGGGGCAGTGAAGCATTTATGAACGCATGGCTGATGGGATGGCCGAAGGTGTCCGTGTACGATGGCGGCTGGTTTGAATGGAGTAATGATCCCTCAAATCCGATTGCCACCGGAGAGCCGGAATCCTTGTGACGCGGTTGGGTCCGGGCGAGGACGCCCGGACCAGCGTTGTTAGAGAATAGTGACAGGCGTCAAAGCTCCCTCACAACAGGGGCTCTGCCCTGTTGCGAGGATAAAATCCGCAAAAAAACAGCAATTTGCACAACTTATGTCATCCTGATGAGGCCTGCGAAGCAGCCGAAGAAGGATCTCGTCAGTAGTAGGCAGCGAACCGTTCATGTGTCATACTCGTTTTCGGATGCAGACGAGATCCTTCGGCCCATTGGGTAGTCGCCTAAAATAAGGTTGTGGTTTGAGCCTCAGGATGACATACTAATGTGCGGTCATGTACAGCAGTAAAACCTTTCTCGTGACAGGGCAGAGCCACTGTCACGAGAAAATAGTCAAAAGATTATTATAGAAATATCTGGATCAATCTATCTTTTTGCTAATAAAATAACTATATGGTTATTTATTTTAATCAAAAAACTTTCACAACATTTTTTGTCATAAGGTTGACACGATTATCATTATTACTTAATCTTACATCTGTTAACTAAGGTACTTGATATCGAACAAATGAAATCTGCAAGATACATCCATAATTGTGCAAATACAGCGTGTTGCTGTATGTGTTGTATGCCCTCGCTTCTTCGGGAGGTTGTGGATGATCTGTAAGTTTTAGTACCTGTCTATCAGACTAAAAGTTTTTAAAAGCCCACTTCCTTCCGTCAGAAGCGGGCTTTTTTTATGTCCTCATTCGGTATTTCTACAAATGGTTCTACCCGATTAGTAAAAAGAAACAATGAGCAATCGATTCCACCACATCATGAATTTTCGACAGCGCAGCAACATGCGAGAGATGTGTTGTTGTTTCTGTATGGCATGCTGTGCTTGTAAACGAAGAAAAGCAGTGGGACGATAGGGAATATCTGAAGTATAAATCTGATAAATAAAAACCCGCTGCTTTCTCAGGCATCGGGTTTTTTTATGTCAGGTTCAGTGAACGCCATTCCGTATAAATCAAAATTATTTCAACTAATAACAAAATCCTAACTCATTATGCCGCAAGGAACTGACAAAAAGAGTAAACTTGAATCGATCAAAGAGGAAAGCAACTATCTTCGGGGCTCCATATCCGAAGAGTTGGTGAACGATCTTGATTATTTCGGCAAGGATGCCATTCAGCTTCTCAAATTCCATGGTACCTACCAGCAGGATGACCGGGACCTGAGGCAGGGACGCGGCAAGCATTATCAGGTTATGATCCGGACGCGAATTCCCGGTGGCGGTCTGTCATCGGATCAATATCTGGCACTTGATCAGATAGCTGATAAATATGCAGATGGGACATTGCGCATCACAACACGCCAGACCATCCAGTTTCATGGTGTGTTGAAAGGCGATCTCAGGAATACGATCCGTGATATCAATGAATCATTGGTTACCACTCTCGGGGCGTGCGGCGATATCGTACGAAACGTTATGAGTAATCCGGCTCCTGACTCTGATGGCAGGCAGGAAAAAGTGCAGGAGTACACCAATCATCTTTCAGAACTCCTTCTGCCGGAAACAAAGGCATATCACGAAATATGGCTGGATGGATCGAAGATATACTCAAGCCGGCAAGAGATATCGAATGGCGAGGCACTCTACGGCGACAGTTATCTCCCCAGAAAATTCAAAATTGCTATTTCGGTGCCTGGAGACAACAGCGTAGATTTGTACACGCAGGACATCGGTCTGGTTGCCATCTTCAACGAGCAGGAAGACATAACCGGCTTCAATGTGATTGTCGGCGGTGGAATGGGGATGAATCACAATAAAGCCGAAACCTTTCCCCGGCTTGGGGATCATTTTGGATATGTCCCCAAGGATCGGTTAGTGCCACTGGTCAAGAGTATCATTGAGTTGCAGAGGGACAACGGAGATCGTGCTGACCGGAAGCATGCCCGGATGAAATACCTGATCCACGACTGGGGTCTGGATCGGTTCAGGGCAGAAGTGGTGAAACGTACCGGCTTCGAACTTGAGCCATTCCGCCCAATACCTAAATTCAAACTGGAGCTTTATC
>DATFNI010000113.1:0-8394 GCA_035266485.1 Balneolales bacterium | reverse complement strand
ACTGATGCCATGAAATCAGCGGGTGCCGCTAAGAAAGGTGGAACTTCCCCGGTAGCCGACGTGCTCGATTATCCTGAATATGTGAGTGAGCCGGGCCTGAATCTACTCTGCACCCCGGGCAACGACGTTGAGAGCACAACCGCACTCGCAGGGGCCGGCGCCAGCGTCGTGTTATTCACTACAGGCCTGGGGACACCGACCGGAAATCCAATTACACCTGTTGTCAAGATATCTTCCAACACGATGCTGGCACAGAAAATGCCTGATATCATTGACATTGACAGCGGTTCTATCATTTCGGGTGACAGGTCCATTGAAGATGTCGGCGGAGAAATACTCGATTACATCATTGATCTGGCCAGCGGCAAGTACAAAACGAAAGCTATGGAACTGGATCAGGACGATTTCATCCCATGGAAGCGGGGAGTTTCGCTGTAACCCAAGGTTATTTAGAGTTCCGGGTTGCCGGTTGCGAGTTAATCCCCACTGATCACGCTGGTACAGGCGTCCTCTCCTGTACCACAAAGTGAAGCTGTTGGTGTTCAAGCGATGACACTTGTACCGGCACTAAAAAAATCTGAGCCCCAAAATCGCTAAGATTGTACAGTTCAACAGTGCCAACCCGTAACCCGAAACCCTCAAATGTCATGCAGTTGTTCAACCTGACCATCTTCCGGGACATATTCCTGTTTCTGGTCCATCTTGAAGATACGCTCCATCAACTGCCATTTGTCTTTGGCTGTTGCGTCGGCTGAGGTATTCTGGAACCGGGAAACAAATGACTCCCATTCTTTTTGTCTGGGCCTGGTTGCAAGAACCGACATCGCACGGTCGTGATCGAAATCAGCCATGGTATCCATAATCATGAAGGCCTGGTTGCCGAAAAGATAAATCTCCATGTCGATGATCCCGACTTCTTTCATCCCTTGCGTAATCTCAGGCCATAGTCCGCCATTGGCATGAACAGCCTTGTATTCTTTAATAAGTTCGGGATCATCCCTCAAAGTCAGCGTCTTGCAATATCTCTTAAATGTCAAGGACCTCGATGTATTCATAGGCACCGTTACAGCTTTATCCACAGATTTAAAATTATTATACAATCACAACACTTTTTCACTGCTCAAAAACAAGCGATATCACGATTCCTTTATTATCTTTCCTTCTGTTGAGGATACCATTTAAGCTTTTACGATCCAGGGTTATACATGAACACTTGTTGCATCACCTTACTGCAGGCAGGTAATGATTAATGGAATGTATCGCTTCTCCTAAATACTATCCATGGCAAAGAAAAGAACTACCATCCATGATATCGCTAAAGAGCTGAATGTAACAGCTTCTACTGTTTCAAGGGCTTTGCAGGACCACCCGCGGATCAGCAGGGAAACAAAAGAAGCCGTTCTTGAAGTTGCCCGGAAGTTAAACTATCAGCACAATAGCCTTGCAGCAGCACTCCGAAAGGGGAAGAGCAATCTGATTGGGGTCATTGTACCAACGGCAGACCGTAACTTTTTTGGGACAATCATCCGGGGAATTGAAGAAGTGGTAAACAGATCCGGATACCGCGTAATCATCAGTCAATCCAATGATCTGATATCCAAGGAAAAAGCCAACATTGATGCGCTTCTGGAAGCCCAGGTTGATGGGATTCTTGCATCAATCGCCAAGGATACCGTTGAATTTGATCATTACCTGAAAATAAAGAAACGGGGCATCCCTCTTATCCTGTTTGACCGCGTCACTGACGAGCTCAATACCAGTTCTGTGGTCATCGACGACTTTCTTGGTGCCTATAAAGCCGTGGAGCATCTGATCCATCAAGGGTGCCGGCGTATTGTACACTTCAGCGGCCAGCAAAATTTAAGTATTTATAAAGAACGGCTCAGGGGTTATAAACAGGCACTGCTCAGCAACGGCCTGAACTTCGACAAAGACCTTGTGCTATATGGTGAAACCCAGCTTGAAACGGGGGAAGAATTGGGCAAACAGGTACTTGCCATGCATCCGTTGCCCGATGCCATATTTTCGGCAAGTGACTACACGGCTATAGGGGCCATGCATCACCTGAAAAGGCGTGGTATCAAAATTCCTGAGCAAATTGCTATTGTCGGGTTCAGTAATGAGGTTTTTACCACATTTGTAGATCCGGCTCTTACCACCGTCGACCAGCATGGCAAGATGATGGGACAGACGGCGGCCAAACTGTTTTTGAGACAGGTTGATAACAAAGAACTGCTGCATAATCAGGAGAAGACGGTGCTCGATCCCGACCTCGTTATTCGGAAGTCATCGCTGAAAAAGCGAATCGATGAGCGCTAGATCTCTTTAAAGTCCTGCTTCATTATGGTTCATTTCAATTTTCACTTTCTATAAGGAGGCAAAATTTATTTTGCGCAATCGATTGCGCATGGCTGAATTTTATCATTATCTTGCATTTAGTGTATCGTTTATTTTTCATCAGGCAATGTTACCGGTAAAATAAAGATTTTGAAAAGCCATTACCTGCGACTATTATTTTCGGGTGGTAACAATTCAGGTGGTATCCATAATCAAAACCCAAAAAAATTATATGCTTAAACCTCTAAACCGAAAAACCGCCAATATTTCCACAACTCATCCGGTAAAAGTACTTCAGTTTGGTGAAGGAAACTTTCTGCGGGCCTTCGTTGACTGGATCATTGATGTTTTGAATGAGAAAGCCGATTTCAATGGGTCTGTTCAGGTTATCCAACCTATTGAGAAGGGGATGGCCTCTGTATTGTCGGAACAGGAAGGCCTCTATCATCTAATCCTTCAAGGTATTCAGGATGGTGAACAGAAGGATTTAACGCGTTTGATAACCTCAGTCAACGATGCCATCAATCCCTATGATGATTATCAAAACTTCCTGATACAAGCGGAAAACCCCGACCTCCAGTTTATCATATCCAATACTACGGAGGCTGGAATCGCTTTCGATGACAGAGATACTTCATACGAACAGTTGCCAAACAGCTTTCCGGGTAAATTGACGGCTCTGCTTCATCACCGTTACACACATTTTAATGGAAATCCGCCGAAAGACCTTGTGGTCATCCCGTGTGAACTGATCGATAAAAACGGTGGCAACCTGCAAAGAATCATACTGCAGTATACCGATCTCTGGAATCTGGACGGTTCATTTAGAGATTGGGTGGAAAACCAGATAACCTTCTGTAATACGCTCGTCGATCGCATTGTACCCGGCTATCCAGGAGACCGTGCAGCCGAAATTGAACAACAGCTTGGCTATAGTGATAAGCTGATCGTATCCGGCGAGTTTTTCCACTTATGGGTGATTGAGGGACCCGAATGGATTAAGACCATTTTGCCAACCGAAATGGCGGGCCTGAATGTTAAATTTGTGAGCGATTTGACACCATATCGTACTCGAAAGGTTCGTATTCTGAATGGTTTACATACCTCTATGGTACCGGTAGCATATCTTTACGGCCTGAAGACCGTTCGCGAAGCTATCACTGATGATGTGGTCGGTCATTTCCTGAAAACGGCACTGCAACAGGAAATCATCCCAACTCTGGATCTTTCCGAAGACGAGCTGAAATCATTTGCTAATGATGTTTTGGATCGTTTTCGCAATCCCTTCATTAAACATCAACTCCTCTCGATCTCCCTGAATTCGATTTCCAAGTACAAAGTCAGAGTACTTCCCTCTGTTCTGAAATTCATCGATGTGAAAGGTGAGCTGCCGGACCATTTGTTGTTCTCTCTGGCTTCGCTCATTCGTTTCTATAAAGGCGAGTGGCAGGGTAATGAGATCCCTTTGAATGACGATCATGAAGTCATCGCGTCTATCCAGGATGCCTGGGAAACAGGCGATTATCAACAGGTTGCCAATCAAGTGCTGGGGAATCAAAAATTTTGGGATCAGGATCTGACTCTCGTTGATGGCCTGGCAGGACGCATCAGTGAATTTCTGCAGCAAATCGATACCAAGGGGATAGAAATTCCACTTAAGTCCCTGCTGGACTGATTCAGGTCAAACTCGTAAACCGGTCATATTCCCATCGCAACAGAATTTTACCCTGATCCGGGTTTGGCGGTTTGGTCGTTTGTAACCGACCGAACCGGCCACGACGCGGGGTGAAGTTTGCTTTTTGTTCAACAGGGCTCAGTAAAGGAGACAACGCCAGGGCAATTAGGGCTATGATTGCAAGCACTGCCAGCATAACCCGAAAACGTGCCTGAGTATCCTCACATTGGCGGCCTTTTATCCTGCAGGCCACCCAGTCCCAGTGCAGCACAAGGTGAAGCGCCATAATGCTGAGAAAGATGACGGCTATCCAGAAATGGATATCCCCCCACTCATGGCGGTTCCAGCCCCAGATCGTGGAAATACGTCCGGATCCGGGTGGCAACAAATAACGCATCAATACGCCGGTGGTGATTAACAAGACAAACGCAAAAAAAGAGACGCTGTCTATAATGAAATTGAGTGCAGGCTTTCGGATTCTCATCTTGATATGGATTGTTTTTTCCCAAGATGAGACTTTCCCAGGATGACTCTCTACACTATGTTTGCCTGATCAATACGCTTTTTTGTGATAGGCAGACCAGTTACCCGCAGACAACCAATCCGTATCAGTCCCTGTATTTCTACTAACCACTTTTTATTGACTACTGCTGAACTGATCTTGTCAGCCGGTGCTCTGCATGGCAGCTGCTATTCCATTAAGGCTCAATAAAATGGCACGGCCAACAGCATCCCTTTCACCTCCGGAGGCTTCCTTCCACCGGCTTAACAAAGCGATCTGTATAAAGTTGAGAACGTCTGTATAAGAATTTCGCAGGTGGATCGATTTCTCAATGACCGGGTTCCGGCCCAGCAAGGTGCTGTCACCTGTAATTTGCAGTATGGCTTTCTTCGTTTTTTCAAACTCCTGTCCTATAATCTTATGGAAATCAGTGCTGCTGTCGGGTGCCGCTTCACGATGGTAGTAGTTGGCAATCAGCAATTCACTTCGTGCCATCTCGCGCTGGGCATTATTCAGAACTGCCCTGAAAAATGCCCAGGTATTGTAGTTGGACTTGAGAAGGTCAAGATTTTCGGGCTTGCGAGATACTTCTTCCAGTATCTCACCCATTCCAAACCAGCCGGGCACATTGTATCGTGTCTGCGTCCATGCAAAATTCCATGGAATGGCGCGTAAGTCGTTAAAGGCCAATTCACTGCCTTTAGCTCGTGAGACGGGTCGTGAGGCAATATGCAACCGGCTGATATGACTGACCGGCGTGACATTCAGATACCAGGGCCAGAAGTCATTGTGATCAATGAGACCACGATACGCACTCATCGATTTATCAGCTATTTCTTCCATCACCTTGTAGGTCTTCGCATCCAGGTTATACTGGTCCTCCTTAGCCTGGAACCGGGCCTCGGAAGTGGATACGATCATAGCGTTCAATATCTGTTCAAGGTGGCGGTGCGCTATGGCCTCGCGCGCATACCGGAATGTGATCACTTCACCCTGTTCGGTAAAACGAATGCGTCCGTTGTGACATGATGCGGGCAGCGACATGATGGCGCGATTGGCCCGTCCTCCGCCACGTCCGACCGTACCGCCCCGGCCGTGGAATAACCGGAAATCGATATCGTACTTACGGCAGGTATCACTCAGGTTGCGCTGTGCCTTGTGCAGGGCCCAGTTAGCCATCCAGTAACCACCATCCTTGTTGCTGTCGGAATAGCCGAGCATGATTTCCTGGAAGTCAAGCCGAGCCTTGAGATGTTTGCGATAAATCTCATTTTCAAAGAGACGGGAAAGCCGTTCGCTTCCCTCGTTCAGGTCTTCAATCGTCTCAAAAAGTGGAACGACATCCAACGCACTCTTAACCTTGCCATCATGATAGCTCCAGAGCCCCTTTTCTTTGGCAATAACCAGCACTTCAAGCATATCGCTGATGTCATGTGTCATGCTGATGATGTAGGAACCGATGCTGGCCGGATCAATATTTACCGCCTCACGAACCACTTCGAAAGCATCCAGCAATGTCTTGGTTGACTCGCTGGTCACTGCATCACGACTAAGAAGCGGCCGGGGATTAGTAAGTTCTCCGGTGAGTAGCCGTATCCGTTCTTCTTCGGATAATTTGGTGTAATCATCAGAAATACCACCGAGTCGCAGCATTTCAGCGACAACCTCTTCATGCACTCCGCTATGTTGCCGGATATCGAGCGCCGCCAGATGAAATCCGAAGGTATTGGCCCGGATAATCAGATCATGCAGGCGCCCATCCCGTGCCAGATCCTGCAGACCGGCATATTCCAGGCCAAGACGGATTTGTTCAAGCTCATTCCGAAACTCACCCACCGTGTAGTTTAACTCCTGACCGGTATCAACAGCGATGATAGCTTCATCAATCTTCTGTAAAATTTTAAGGATCAGACCACGTAACGGTTCTTCCTCATCGTTCTTTAAGCCGTTTCGCCGCAGCCAGTCGACAGGCAATTGGACATATCTGCCCGAGATGCTCAGTTCTCTGTGCAACTGCTGCAGTTCCTCCTGGTAAAGCTGCAACACCACTTTTCGGTGCTGCCTGAATGTAAAACGTGTCACCGCTGGAGTCACATGCGGATTTCCGTCACGGTCTCCCCCGATCCAGGAGCGGAAACGGAGCATTAGCGGTATTTCGGGCCGCTTCCCGTACACCTGTTCCATGGCATCCGACAAATCACTATACATACGCGGAACCACTTGCCAAAGGGTCGTTTTGGCAAAATACAATCCGTGAAGCACTTCGTCCTCAACCGTCAGCCGCTCTTCACGCAGTGAGTCGGTAGTAAGAAGCATCAGGATATTCTGATAGAGATCGGTGTAAAGGGCATCCTGCTCTTCCGGAGTAAGTTGTGTATCCTGCAGTCTTGCCAGGATATCAGAAATATGTTGCTGTTTGTAAAGGATGCTGCGCCGGCGCGCCTCGGTTGGGTGAGCCGTCAATGTCGGCTGAACATCCAGACTGGTGAAAATCTCGATAACTTCGTCAAAACTTCTGCCTCTTTCCTTCAGTTTTCTGACAGCATCCATCAGTGATTCGGGCCGTAAACCACCATTTTCAGCCATGCTGCGTTCGTGGTTTATCCGAATAATCTCCTGTTGTTCGGCCTTATTCACAAGGTGGAAAAAATCGGAATAAGAGCGGATCAACCAGACTAAGGTTTCCAGGTCCATCTCTTTTATGAGTGAACGGACCTCTTCCCAACCAGCCGGGTTACCTGTCTCCCGGGCTTTTTTACAGAGCTGCCTCAAATGCTCCACATCCTGAAAGACCTCCTCTCCTGCCTGTTTTCTGATGGCATGCCCCAAAAGGCTGCCCATAAGATTTACCTGTTCACTCAGAGGTCTTGAAATTCCGCTTCCTTCAGCTTTTATCTGTAATCCTGACCAACGTCGCATATTTCCTTTATTTTCTTCCGCATATAAGAGTGCCTAATATAGGCATCTCAATTGGTAAATGAATATCAAATTCGAAAACCGGATTCAGCACAAAAAGTTCATTTTTGATCGAACCCGTTTCCATAAAATAAAAGTAACGGTGGGGTAACATCTGCTTCATGTGAAGGCCGTACCATACCAGTACTCCTTTCAAAAATAAGCGAGATACCACCCAATCCATTAGGCTGAGCATGGTGAACATGCGTCAGCCTTTTTTTATTTCCCCGAGAAAACGTTTAATAATTAGCGTAGCGTTCCGTGCATGTGACTGCCGCGGAAAGTATTTGCCACAGAAAACAGATAATTACGGGATTTCTGTGTGTTTCCATGACTCTCTGTGGCAATTTTGATTGAATAATCTTAATTAAATAACACACAAAGTTGGAAGAACTTACATTACCAATGTGTTGTATCACCTTAACTATTCACGCTGGTCAGCCGACATGAAAACAGCACTTGTATTAAACGGAGGGGGAGCCAAAGGCGCTTTCGAAGCCGGAGCGATAAAGGTGCTCCTGGATCATCATTTTGAATTCAATATGATTGCCGGAGTCAGTGCCGGGGCACTTAATGGTGCCATGCTGGCTACCGACCAGGCTGATTCCCTGTTTCACCTGTGGCAGACAATCATAGAATCGGATATCACGACAAAACCATCGATTGCAAATACTGCCCTGCGTTACGTGAAATATAAAATCGGCATTGGCAAACCGCCCATGTCGTTTGCCAGCAACTCAGCCCTTTTTCAGCTTACCCGGCGGTACCTGACCAATCGACCCCTTAAGATTCCCTTCACAGCCGGCAGGGTTAATTTGAAAACGGGAGAATATGTAAATGAAATACACATGCAACATCTTGTTGATGAGGTAGTTGCCAGTACGGCCGAACCCATTGTATGGCCTCCTGTTGATGTTGACGACGG
>DATFNI010000112.1:0-2126 GCA_035266485.1 Balneolales bacterium | reverse complement strand
AATTAGAGATTCGGGGGTATTGGGGGATAGGGGAATAGCGGTTGTAGGCCGACTGTCAGTCTTACACACAGTCTGTCATCCTGTTATGAGGTATTGGATATCCGGCTAATCAATAAAAAGATTTAATGCTGCCAGCAGTAGTTTCGGATCAGCAAATACTTTCGGATGGTCCTTGGGCGGGGTATATTATGGGCGAATTTCGACAAAGTCATTAATCGCCTGCCTGAAAAGGCGATAAGGCATTGTACTCCATAAATAAGAACGAGTGTCTGCATATAGCTCTGCTATCAATAATATTAAAGACGGAACGCAATATCTGCACTTTGACACCTGAACTCATCAGTACTTTTTAGAATGAAAAAAGAATTACTTGAGAAAATTGAGAACCGGACCTATAAAGTGGGGATCGTTGGTCTGGGGTATGTGGGACTGCCCCTTGCCATCACATTTGTCAATAAGGGATTTCCGGTTGTCGGGTTTGATATCGACCCTGAAAAAGTGACGCGACTGAATAAGGGAGAGACTTACATTCGCCATATCGGTGCTAATAAAGTCAAGGCGATGAAAGATTCGGGTATTGCCGAATTTACGACTGATTTTACACGTATCCCGGAAGTCGATGCTATCATCATGTGTGTGCCGACCCCGCTGGACGATCACCGCGAGCCGGATATGACTTATGTAGTCGAGACAACCAAGTCGGTGGCGCCGTATATGCGCAAGGGCCAGCTTATCGTGCTTGAGTCGACGACCTACCCGGGCACCAGCGATGAAGTGATTCGTCCGATCTGTGAGGAGGCAACCGGACTCAAATCCGGAGATGATTTCTATATCGCTTATAGTCCGGAACGCGAAGATCCGGGGAATCCTGATTTTGAGACGGGCACCATCCCAAAGGTCATTGGTGGAGATGGTGCCGATGCCCTGGATATCGCCCATGCCCTGTACAGTGCGGTGATTGTTAAAGTTGTGCCGGTATCCAATACCCGTACGGCCGAAGCTGTCAAGTTGCTGGAAAATATCTTCCGCTCTGTTAATATTGCGCTGGTTAATGAGCTGAAAGTCGTGTTCCAGGCTATGGACATCGACGTTCATGAAGTGATCGACGCGGCAGCTACCAAGCCGTTTGGATTCATGAAATTTACCCCGGGTCCGGGCCTGGGGGGACACTGTATCCCGATCGATCCGTTTTACCTGACCTGGAAAGCCCGTGAATATGGTCTGAATACCCGCTTCATTGAACTCGCCGGCGAGGTCAATACCGATATGCCGCGTTACGTGATCAATCGTACGCTTGAGGGGTTGAATGCACACAAGAAATCGTTGAACGGGAGTAACGTGCTGGTGATTGGTTTGGCCTACAAACCTAATGTGGACGACATGCGAGAATCCCCCACATTTCACATCATGGAACTTTTGGATAAATATGGTGCGTCAGTCGACTATTATGATCCATATATTCCAGTGATTGGTCCGACGCGTGAACATAAACACTGGACAGGTCATAAGTCGGTAGGATGGAGCAAGGATATCGTATCAGGATATGACGCCGTAATCATCGCCACCAATCATAAAGATATCGACTATAACGAACTGGCTGAGTGGTCTGATTGTATCATCGATACCCGTAACTCGCTCAAGGATGTGACGCCGCGTGATAATAAGCATATCTGGAAGGCGTAGCAGAGACATTAGATTTGAGTAGTGAGTAATGAGAAGGGCGGTCTGGTTAGTGAACCGCCCTAAAAAGCGTCATTCTCAGCTAGACTGAGAATCTCCGTGAGCTACACATGTTTGGCATTTGCGACCGCTGTTTCTGCGGGTTTGGTGCTGGTGTATGGATGTGATTTAAAAAACAAGCGACTCAGTTTGTCGCGGACAAAAGCTTGTACAAGAAGTTGCTTGGAATTCCACTTTTCTATAGATATCCCTTCAGGAATTAAAGGGGTGAGTGAGTACTAAGCTGTAAATTGCGAAAGTTATAGGTCAAAGGACTTCAACGATAAACGCTTCACAAAAACCCCCATCTGAAGCTTGCATTTATCAATGAAATAATTAGCTTACGTATAACAGGCTAATAAAAATTAAATCAAGAGAGAAAAATGGAGCGTGCTTATCGTAAGAGG
>DATFNI010000111.1:0-2009 GCA_035266485.1 Balneolales bacterium | reverse complement strand
GTGTAGTCGCCTCGAGGACTGCCTCTTTTTTTAACCACGGCTTTACGGTGATAAAAAGCAACAGGAATCCGAGTGCGAAACTCAGAATCACCACAGGATATTGAATTAACGGCTGATAGGTAGTTGACATCCATTCGGACAGGGTGTCGTAAACAAGTTTGACATTCAATGCAATGATCAGATACGCTGTAACCCACGAAGCGATTTTTATCCAAATATTGATGGCAAACGATCCCATTTTCTCCTTGTCACTGACGAAATGAATCAGAGGCACAACAGCAAAACCAAGCTGCAAACTTAAAATCACCTGGCTCAGGATCAGCAGTTGGTCCGTTGCATTCTGGCCCATATACATGATGGTCAGGAATGCCGGAATGATCGCCATCATTCGTGTAATGATACGTCTAAGCCATGGCTGTATGCGAAGGTGCAGGTATCCCTCCATAACGATTTGGCCGGCCAGCGTGCCAGTGATGGTTGAACTTTGGCCCGATGCAATGAGAGCCACTGCAAAAAGTATGGGTGCTATTGTGGAGCCAAGCAGCGGTGCCAGCAGATGGTGCGCTTGCTGAATACCCACAACTTCATAATGACCTGTTGTAAAGAATGCGGCGCCTGCCAGTACCAGGATGGCAGCATTGACAAAGAAAGCCAGGTTCAGGGCAATTGCCGAATCAATAAGGTTGAATTTGATAGCCGCCCATTTGCCTTTTTCGGACCGATCATACTTCCTGGTCTGAACGAGTGCGGAGTGCAGGTAGAGGTTATGCGGCATAACAGTGGCTCCAATAATGCCAATAGCGACATATAAGGCATAGGATCCGGGAAGCGTTGGTACAAAACCGGTAACCACTTTACTCAGGTCGGGGCCGGCCATAAATAAATTGATGAGAAAAGAGATACCCATGATCGAGATGAGAGCGACGATAAAGGCTTCCATCTTTCTCATGCCATATTTTTGGAACAAGAGAAGAAGAAAAGTATCTGTGAATGTTATGGATACCCCGATGAGCAGCGGTAATCCAAACAGGAGTTTCAGACCTATGGCCATACCAAGGACTTCTGCCAGATCCGTTGCCGTTATCGCGATTTCAGCCAGGATATAGAGCACATAATTAACCGACTTCGGATAGGTTTCCCGTGATGCCTGTGCCAGGTCGAGTCCCCGAACCACGCCCAGGCGTGCACTCAAATACTGCAGGAGTATTGCCATCAGATTTGACAAAAGCAGTACCCAGATGAGCGCATACAAAAAATGGCTTCCGCCTGCGATATCGGTCGCCCAGTTTCCCGGGTCCATGTAACCGACGCTGACTAGATAGGCTGGTCCAAGGAATGCGAATAAACGTCTCCAGCCCCGAACATGCTTGGTTGTGTCAATGCTTCCATGTACTTCATCCAGTGAGTGATATCCCCCATCAACATGCTCCGACAACTTCATATTGGCTACATTATCTTTTGTTAGGTTTTGGATAAAGATAGGTAAAAATTTAGATGAGTCTAAAAATATTAGCCAAAATTTTTAGTTAGCTATGTGTTCCTAGTGTAGCCTCATATACGTATATTGATCACCGACTTGATCATTTGTTAGCACATCCCATATAAAAACAATACTATCATGCCACAAAAAAAGCCGGTTTCTCTATGGAAAGAATATCTGCAGGATGAGGTAGATGCCGCTTATCTGTATCATTGCCTGGCACCCCTGCAAACTCAGGATAAACGTCGTGAGCTGTTCGAGAAACTCGAGAACGTTGAAAAAAAACACATGCAGGCGTGGATAGAGCTTTTTGAGAAAGAAGGTGTCCCGCATGACAAGACTGATCCAAGCGTCAAGGCAAAATTGATGGGGTGGATTGCGCAGCGTTTTGGTACCGGGTTGATCGAGCGGATGGTTTTGCGTGAGGAGGCCAATGAGGTGAAGGCCTATTTACGATTGCATCGCCGGACCCAGGACCAATCAACACAGGACCTCTCAAAACGATTGGCAAGCGATTCGGCAGAACACG
>DATFNI010000110.1:0-15635 GCA_035266485.1 Balneolales bacterium | reverse complement strand
CCAAAACGTTCCACACGAATTCTGAGAAACTTCGTAATGAGCACCGTTTGATCGGATGAACGATACCGGCTGATATTGATACGTATACTTGCAACCCGCTGCTTCCTGGATATCCCCGTTCTCGTAATCTGGACTAACGGTAATACATTCCCGTTCCCGTTCCCGTTATACTGAGACGGATTCGTCATTTTGCTCACCGGAACAGGCACAACAGATTGACTCAGAATCTGATAAGAATCGGAACCTTTGTCGTAAGGTATGACAAAATTAATGGGAGAGCCGGTATTCAGGCTGTCATTTTCAACTACATATTCGATGTACCTGGATGTAACCTTGTCCACTCGCAATCCCTGAGCAGAAAGCGGCACACAATTCAGGAGTTGACTAACCAGCACCAGGCAGACACCCCACGCATATTTAAAAGGAGTATTCGACAACGAAACGAAAAGCGATAGGTTAACAGTTAAACCAATTCGTTTTTTGAATTAGATCGTATCGTTTATCGCTATAGAGATTTTTTTGGGGTGATAATGGAAAATGAGGATAATAACTGAAATCATCCCCTAATGATAATAATTTCGATAATAGGAAAAAAGAGCGTTTGCCTCTAAAAACAGGCTGTTTATCCCTTTCTAACCTAACATTTCAATAACCATTGCAGAAGCGCCGCCGCCTCCGTTGCAAATGCCTGCACAGCCGAGTGATCCGCCAGTTCGTTGAAGTGCATGCAACAATGTAACGAGGATACGAGCTCCGGAACAACCGATAGGATGCCCGAGGCTTACCGCTCCACCATGTATATCGACCTTTTTGGGATCCAAATTAAGCAGTCGGTTATTTATCAGTGATACTACAGAGAATGCTTCGTTAATCTCGAAAAGGTCGATATCATCTACTTTTTTGCCTGCACGTTCCAGCGCAATCGGTACGGCCTCAGCAGGGGCTGTCGTAAACCACTCGGGAGCCTTTGCCGCGCTCGATTGACTGAGAATACGAGCCATCGGTTTGAGTCCCAGTTGATTGGCTTTATCAGCAGACATCACCAATAAGGCAGCCGCACCATCATTAATAGAACTGGCATTTGCTGCTGTTACCGTGCCTTCCCTGTCAAAGACCGGCCGGAGCTTCGGAATCTTATCAAAATTAACCTTTTTCAGTTCTTCATCTTCTGAAACTTCGGTGACTTCATCTTTCCTCCCTTTGACTTTCAGACGGATGATTTCATTATCAAAATACCCGTTTTCCTGGGCGCTAATAGCTCTTTTATACGATTCAATGGCAAAGGCATCCTGTTCTTCACGACTTATGTTGCATTCACGGGAACAAAGCTCGGCAGCGTTGCCCATGTGAAAATCGTTGTAAATATCCCAAAGCCCGTCTTTAATGATACCATCGATGACGGAGCTGTGACCCAATTTTGCCCCAAACCGTTCCTTTGTCAGGTAATAGGGACAGTTGCTCATGCTTTCCATCCCCCCTGCGACGACAACATCTGCTTCACCCAGTCGAATTTGATTGGCCGCAAACATCACCGATTTCATTCCGGAGGCACACACCTTATTGACGGTTGTAGAAGGGGTACGGTCCGGTAACCCGGCTTTCAGAGCTGCCTGCCGGGCGGGTGCCTGCCCGATGCCCGCCTGAAGTACATTCCCCATAATCACTTCGTGTACTTGCTCGGGTGATACGCCGGAGCGTTTGAGCAGTGCCTGAATGACGGATGCACCGAGTTCCGGTGCAGTGAATGATGATAGACTTCCTCCGAATGATCCTATCGGTGTACGCGCAGCATCGATGATAACAACGTCAGTCATAGCAAATAGTATTGAGTAGTTGGTAGTGAGAATTCTGTCAAATGTCTCTTTGAAATCATTAACATACAATTAATCATCCGAAAACTTAGTCAATATTGAGCAGTTTTCTCAATACTTTTAGCTCTCTGCTCAACACTTTTCAATTAAAAATTCGATTCATCACGCCATCTTTGAAGACGCCATGGTTTCGTAGAGTCCGGTCGCGAGAGCAAAAAATTAGCGGCCCCGTCTGTATGTAAAACATCTGAGTTTTTCAGGACGATCGCCAGGTCGAATCGCCGAACAACCTGAGCTTTGGTCGATGTAGAATCTTCAACTTGTGTGACAATATTATTCCATTGAAGTTGAATGTCTTCACTTTGTGTGAACATGTTGTATGTGGAATTCAATTCGACATCCCTTCCCCAGGAGACGTCCACGTTGTTATTGAAATCGTGGTAGGTGAAAGTAAAATCAGACTGGATCAGAGGACCATAAATAGTGGTATCACGCAACTGGTAGGCATTGCGGAAACGCGTAAAAAAACCACTGATTGTGTGTTGATTGCCAAGGGGATCGTTTGTAAGTGCTTCTTGAGCAATACCGGGAGCAAAGGGATTAGTAGTGCATGAAGCCAGAATAATGGCCGCTATTATAATCCTGGCAATATAAAATGCTGCACCACGCAATTACTTACACTGATTTAAAAGCCTGATCCAAATCGCTAATCAGGTCCTCAACATCTTCAATCCCTACCGAAAGACGAATAAGTGAATCACTCAAACCTGCTTTCTTCCTGATATCAGCAGGTATGGATGCATGTGTCATACTGGCCGGATGAGAAATCAATGATTCAACACCTCCCAGACTTTCCGCTAAAGTAAAATAGCGGGTACAGCTCATAAATTTTTTAGCATTTTCAACGGAATCGTCCTTGAGTGTAAAGGAAACCATTGCACCATAATCATTCATCTGACTTCTTGCAACATGATGATGCGGATGAGATTCCAGACCCGGGTAATTGACAGAACCCACATCCGTATTATTGGTAAGGTACTCTACGATTGCCTGGGCATTTGTGCAAGCACGATCCATCCTGACGTGCAGCGTTTTAATACCTCTGAGGGTCAGATAACAATCCATCGGCCCGGGAACGGCACCGGTCGTTTTAACCTGAAAACGCATATTCTCTATGATATCCGGGTGCGACGTGCATATCGCCCCGCCAATGATGTCCGAATGGCCACCGAGATATTTTGTCGTCGAATGCACCACGGCATCAGCGCCGAGTTTGAGCGGATTCTGCAGATAAGGGGATGCAAAAGTATTGTCAATGACACTTAGTACGCCCGCCTTCCTTGCGATATCACTCACCGCTTTAATATCCACGATGCGCAGAAGGGGATTGGTCGGTGTCTCAATCCAGACCATTTTAGTATTGCCGGTCAGTGCCTTCTCAACATTTGCGGGATCGGACATATCAATAAAGCTGAATGTTATCCGGTAAGGTTCAAAGACCTGCGTAAATAACCGGTACGTTCCGCCGTATAGATCATTGGATGCAATGATATGGTCACCCGGGCGGAACATTTTGACCATGGCATCCATCGCCGCGCAGCCACTTGCAAATGCCGCACAGTCGCTTGCCCCTTCCAGACCTGCTATCAATTTTTCCAGGGCTGTCCGTGTAGGATTGGAAACACGGGCATATTCGTAACCGTGATGAACATTAGGTGCTTCCTGGGCATAGGTCGAAGTTTGGAAGATAGGCGGCATTACTGCGCCACTGGTCGGTTCCGGCTCTTGTCCGGCGTGAATAGTTTTGGTGTTGAATTTCATGTGACTATCAATTTAAGCTTCAGATTTATGACCCGGCTCCCATGAAACCGGGTCATATGAAAACAGCACCGTCGCTACTATTGTTGCGATAAATGTTCTGCTGCCTGTTGGGCCTTATCATTCATTCCCAGATACTGATAAACTTCACGTAAATTTTCCCAGCTTTTTCGATCTGATGATTTCTTACTGGTGTAATTTACCAGATAGGGAAGAGCCTTTGTCAACAATTGCTGCGCTCTGGCTTTATAAAATGCGGAGAGTTCCGAATTTTGAATTTGCTGGGCTATCTGAAGATAAGACACACCCGAGTTTTGATAAATGATCCCCAGCGTGTACGATGCATTGGTGTCTGTGCTGTCCAGGCTTATCGCCTTATCAAACTGGTTGATTGCTGAATCCAAAACGGTTCTGGCCTGGCCTTCGATACTGTTAAGACTGTCCGATACGTTCAGTTCATTCTGTCCTGTACTGTGTACATCCTCGTAACCGTTTCTTATCGCCAACAGTTTGGCCATAGACGCATTATACAATTCACGACCATAGATCTGGTGATAAAGCGGGTTATCCGGATCCTTTTCCAGCATCGTTTGCAGGATGCCTTCAACCGAACCGTATGAGCGTTCATCAAGATAGACGTTCATGAGCCCGTTAAGTAAATTCAGATCACCCGGATTGCGCTCAATAAGCAATCGATAGGTATTTACTGCTTCACTATCCTGTTCGTTTACACTATAAAGGTAGGCTAGCCTTTCAAGGTAATCGGTATGAACGCTGTCGTCGTATGATACGGCCATTTCCATACTTCCAAGGGCCTCGGGGATTTCACCCAGCTTGTAATAGACGGTTGCCAAGGCAGCATGACTGATCGCGCTGTCCGGCATAATAATGGTCGCATTTTGCAGATGCACCTTTGCGTTGTTCAGATCCGTCCGGGTATCTGTAGAGTCGTGGCTGAGGATACTGACACCCTGATTATGTTCATCACTCCAGCTATTCGCAAGAAGATCATCAATCTTCGGTTCAAGCGGACCATTCCCCTGTTTGTCGAGTTGCTGAGCCTCGAGCAGATTTTGACGCATATTCTTATACAGGGGCTGTTGCTGGTCCGGTTGTGTAATCGCGACAGCCATTTCACTCAGGATCTTGCCCTTAAGGTAATACAGGTTGGGATCTTTGGGATTTCTTTGAATCGCCTTATCAGCATCTTTAAGCGCTGTCTGATAATTCTTGTTGCTTAACGCCTTTTGTATAGATTGGTCGTTAGCAGAATCGCCGTTTCGGTCTACTTTTTTTGTAGTTGAACAGCTAACAAAAAGCCCGAAGGCCAGCAAAAGCATGGCCATTCGGGCTGACAAAGTTGTCATATAAGTTTCAGATTTAGGGTCAGATCAGTAGCATTCGTTAGTTCATCCCTGCTTTTTTCATGGCTTCCTGGGCTTTTTCCTTCATACCAAGAGCTGTATAAACCCGGAATAATGATTGCCAGTAGTTCTGATTATTCGGGTCGAGTTGCGCAGCTTTTTGATAGAAGGGAAGTGCCTGATGAAGAACATTCTTCGCAGCGGCATCCAGAGAGTCAGCCTTCTTCAGATCGTTGGTATTGTTTCTCATCTGGAATAGAGCAGCAGCCTTGTTCTGATAGATGACTCCCATCGTATTGTACGCTGTTGGATCATTAGGCCGGTGATTGATAACGTACTGAAGCTGCGTTTTAGCTTTGCCGGTCATATCTTCGATGTTCGAAGCCAGCTGTTGATTGGAGTTTTGGAGTTCATCAATCTGAGATTGATACTCTTTATTGTTGTTCTTTTGCTGCTTTTGTTGAAGAGTAAATATCCGGTTATAACGATTAGTCAGCGTGTCATTCATGGTCATTGCCATTTTGTACAGCTCGGTTCCGTAAACCAGATGATATTGAACATTGCTCGAATCGGTGCTGATCAATGTTTTGACCGTGGCAATTGCATTCTGATCATCATTCATTGCCAGATACGTATTGGCAAGAGATTGTATGACTTTTACATTATCAGGATAATTCTCTTTGGCCTTCTTAAGTACGTCGACGGATTTATCATATTTCTTGTTCTTTTGATAGAACTGAGCAAGACGCAGATAATCGTTGGCCGGCGGTTTTGATGATTTTTGAAGGATTTGGGTAAGGACATTTTCTGCCTGACCGGCGTTACCCTTCATATCGTAGACTTCGGCAAGAACTTCATAGCTGATCAAACTATCCGGACTTATAGCAATCGCATTTTGCAAGTGGTCAACGGCTTTGTTAAGATCACCCGGTTTCCTGGTACTGTCATTGGCTGCAAGATGGACGGCAGCATTGTGCTCATGTGTCCACATGTTTACGGTTTCCATGCGCATCAGTGTCATTTCTTTCGAATCAGCTTTGCCCGAGCTTTTGTAGAGCTCTTTTGCTTTTTCGTAGTTCTGATGCATCTTTTTGAAATCAGCTACTCTCTGGCCTAGACTATCCTCATTGGCCATTTTTGAGTAAACATATCCTTTATAATAATAGGCCTCCGCATCAGTTGAATCCTGAGCAATAGCTTTATCGAGTGAAGTTAGTGCTTTCTGATAGTCCTTGTGCTGAAGATTCAGTTTGGCTGATTCAATGTTTGGATTACTTGCAGAACAAGAGTACAGAAAGAGAGCCAACAGGCCCACTGATAACACACGTATGAGATTCTTATTCATAATTAAGTTATGGATCTTGGTTTCATAATATGATTATTAACGAAATGTAACCATAGAATGGTCGATCTGCAATTGTCTAACAACGTTATAGCAGGTAGAATTCAAGAAAGCATTGGGAATGTATCAAAAAAGTTTGAATGGAAGTATTATTTTATGCCTATGTTTTCGAATAGCATATTCTCAGTTCGACGCGAGCGGGAGCTCGATTTTATATATCTGGAAGGCCATGATCCGGACAGAGTCCCGATTGTATGTCTTCATGGAATGTTTGGCGGACTTAGCAATTTTGACCAGCTTGCCAGTATGCTGGGGTATGATCGTACGATTGTGATACCGGAATTGCCACTTTATCAGGGACGCAGCCGTTATTTGAAGGTACAGGGATTGTCCGATTGGGTTTTCAAGTATGTGTTTGATCGCTTTGATTTCAGGGAAGCTATTATAATTGGTAATTCCCTTGGAGGACATATTGCTCTTGAATGCGCACTTACAAACCCCGGGAGGGTGAAAGCTCTGGTGCTGGCGGGTAGTTCCGGGTTGTTTGAGCAAAACTTCGGTTATTCACGGCCTCGTCGTTTCGACAGGGAATATATCCGGGAACGGGCGCAGCAGGCTTTTTTCAGCTATCAGCTCGAGGATCGAATAATTGATGAGATTGTGCAGGTGCTGGCCTCAAACAGGAAACTTGGCCGATTGCTTAAGATTGCGCGTTCTACCCACGAATACAATATGGAGGCTTACCTCACGGCTATTCGGCAGCCATGCCTGCTGGTTTGGGGGAAAAATGACGTCATTACACCACCTGCTGTCGCAGAGTCATTCCTGAAATTACTTCCGAACGCACAACTCGAATGGATTGATAAATGCGGACATGCCCCTATGATGGAACACCCGGGCTCATTCATGAAGCTTGTCAGAGAATTTCTTAAAAGCATAGACCCGGTTCCGCAATTTTACGAATCGGCATTCTTCAACGAAGTAAAATAAGATCATTAATTATGAAACAAGTAATCAAGACTGAAAAGGCTCCGGAAGCAATTGGACCTTACAGCCAGGCTGTCGTTGCAAATGGGATGGTGTTCTGTTCCGGACAGATCGCTTTGGATCCGGAAACCGGTCATTTTGTAGGACCTATCATCGAAACACAAACCCGACAAATCATGCAGAACCTCAAAGCAGTCCTTGAATCTGCAGGATCTGGTCTGGACAAGGTGGTCAAAACTACCATCTTCCTGGCAGATATGAATGATTTTGAAAAGGTTAACGAGATATATGGCGCCTATTTCGAGGACAAACCACCTGCAAGGGAAACCGTTGCCGTAAGGTCGTTACCCAAGAATGCATTGGTGGAAATCAGCTGTATTGCCCAGGTAGGGTAGTTTGATCCCATATATCTTTATCCCTTTCGAAGGTCAGTAACTCCTTTTTTTGAAGATAGTTGACTTATCTGTCTGATTAGTATTAATTAGGACATGTGATAGTTATGTCTGACAGAATTTTATTCAGCTGCGGAGGAACCATACTGTTCTTCTGAAAGTTGAATGATTGATTGGTTTTGGTTTCAGTCAACAGATCAGGTTAAGAAGCGATCATGTCATATCATTTGTAAGAAGGGGATTACTATGGAAAAGCGTTTTTCGATAACGGTATGGGTCGGTTTTTTTATCGCAATAGTAGGTGCGATCGTGTTCGTCATCTCGGGCCTGGGGTACCAGTGGCATTGGTGGAGCCTGGGGATGGGCTTCACGTTGTTGCGCTGGGGGTTTTACATCACACTGGCAGGTGGACTCATATCGATTGCCGGGGCTGTTATCGCGCGGCCAAAACGACCCGTGCGTGGATTTGAATATGCCTGTATCGGGATCATCGTATCGCTCGCCGTCTGTGGGACGGCCTGGCTTTTCCAGCGACGTGCAGCGGCCGCACCACCTATTCACGACGTGACCACCGATATTCAAAATCCTCCGTTGTTTAAGGCTGTCCTCCCGCTTCGTGTCAATGCACCCAATAAGTCGGCCTACTTTGGTGATGATAGTGTCAGGTGGCATGGCAAGCTGGTAACGGTATCGGAGGCTCAGCGCGAGGCCTATCCCGATATTGTGCCTATCAAACTATCGGTCTCGACAGACCAGGCATATGAGTACGCTCTGGCGGCCGCAAAAAAGATGAGTTGGTGGAAAATTCAGGCTGCCGATCAATCAGCCGGTAGAATCGAAGCCACATCAACGATCCCCTGGTTCGGCTTCAAAGACGATATCGTCATCCGCATTGAAAGTCAGGACAACGACAGCCGTATAGATATCCGTTCGGATTCCAGACTTGGGTACAGTGATATTGGTGAAAACGCACGCCGGATACGCCACTATATGAAGCTCCTGGAACAAAAAGCAAAAGGCCATATCATTTCCGACTGACACCGTTAACACCAGTTTTAATAAGAAATATAATATTGCTTCCCTTGCCGGGCGGGATTAAGGGACTATGCCGTCACGCCAGTCCTCGACCCTGGTATAGTAAACCTGCTGATAGTAGATATTCCTCATCAACAGGTAGTGATTGAAAGGGAAGAAATCGCGTGTGTTTATGACCTGCTTGAAGTAGAAAGTATTGGGTACATCGGAAGTGAATTGCTGGTAGTACCAGGTCATTCCATCAATATTGTGTTCAACATAAGATGGCGGACCCAGTACGATGTACAGCATACCCGGGTCAGTCTTCCAACCTTCCTTGTAGTTTGAAAACAGCATGTTGGCATCTTCTACCCGGCTGTAATAGCTGGAGATAACCGCTTTCGCCTTGTGTTTATTTGGGATTAGATTAGCCCAGAATTTATCGAATGCCTGTTTGAGGGAATCGGAATTATAATATCTCATCAGGTTTTTGTATTCCTTCTGAGTTGCGATATAGTAAGTAGCCTCCGCCAGTTCGTTGAGATTGGTCAGTCGTGGGAAACCGGGTTCGCGAACGGCAAAATCACGGGAGCGGACGAAGGATGTGTTATTAGCCGCATCCGTGCCGATGATGGAAGCACGATAAATCCCCTGTTTTAGTTTTGGCAAGAGAAAATCTATCGATATAGCCCCGGCCAAGCCGTTGTAGTTACGCGTAGTGACCTGTATGGTATCAGCCGTGCCGAAATCAATGCCTCTGTACTCCAGGCTTCCCTGCATCGGGGTGACAAAGTAGGGGGGGCGTGCCGGTGTGGAATCCGCCCTGAATTTCACGAGCGCCATTTTCAGGTTCAGATTGTTATTAGTCGTATTCAGATACAGCTGAATTGCTGCCTTCAGGGAGTCGACGCTCTGCGAGATGTGATAGGTTAGGACCGGTTCAAAATTCGGTGGAGCGTCGGGTCCGCCGCCTTTTGACAGGAGCTCGATCGATGTGGTGGTTACCTGGTTTTGAGCCGGATTCGGTATAATAGAGTGTAATGACTGCTGGCTCGATTTCCCCGAGTTCTGATCCAGCAGTACGGCCTGTATATCATAAGTACCGGGCACTAAAATTGTTTTGAAATGGATCAGATAATTCTTCAGACTGCGGCTTGCCGAATAATTACTTACATCAATCGTCCTGTTATAACTTTTGACGATCGGAAGAGCATCAGCCGTATCTTTCCTGGTTATTTTGAGTTCCATGTCAAAATGTGCCTCAAAACGCCCTGTATTATTAACTGATTTAAAAATCAGGCTGTTATATGGGATGCTGATATCAACCCGTAATCCGGGCAAATAGTGCTCATCATAGAACCCAAATGCTCCAATATTGAAGTTGGGCAGACCGGGAACAAATGAATGCAGATCCCCGGCACTGACATTGGCGTATCTGGGGGTGGTGCATCCCCCAAGAAAAATAACGACGAGAAGAGCGACGAACGATGCGGCTCTGGTGAATAAAGCAGTCGTTTTACCCATGCTCGTTACCGGGTAACAGTGAATTCGGAGGTTCGATGATTGCCAGTATTATCATATGCTGTGACCCTCAATTTGTTGACCGCCTTTGGTTTGAAATCAGGACGATAGTATAAAATCTTGTGGCCTTCCGGATCATAATCCGGAATACCCCTGATACCATTACAGTAAATAACTGTTCGCTCATTGTCCACACCTGAAAGATTATCTTTTACAGATACTGCAACAAGCCAGTGCCCATGTCTGCGAACGAGTTCGGGATGAGTAATATCAGGGGGCGTGGTATCCCGAAGCACGCGATATTTCCCAAAACTTGTGATACGTGCATTCAGAAGATCCTGATTGCGTATGGTCGCGATAAAATCATATCGGTTTCGGTGTCGCGGATTGACGGAATAGATCGCAAGTCCTGGTTTGGTTGCTACCGAATCAGGTAGTTTTACACTCACATAAATTGAGCCTTTGACCGGTTCGATATCCGGTAACACTGAAAACCATGGGAGACCATGACGATAGCCGTTATTAAGATAAACACTAAGTGTGTCGTATAGCGTGTTGCGTCCAAATCCGGCTGAGATGCTATGATCATCTGATGAAATTGTCTGTGAACGTCCGGGATAGATACGATAGAGTGTTGCCATACGGTCCGGCAATTTGATGTCCAATGTATCCTGACCACGCAAATTGATGACCTTACTGTTTCCTTCATACAGAAAATCACCCGGATTGGGACCACTGCTGTTATCAGGGGAGACCTTTTCTTCCGCGGGCATTGATACCCAGTTGTCCGTCCAAAAACAGCTTCCACGATACTTTGTGTTTTTTTTGTCAGTCATGGAAGATGAGGGGGGATCCTGAAAAATCAGGGTTACATAAGCATTCGTCTTATTCCCGAAAAAATCGGATGCCGTGATGGTAAACCGGTAACGTCCATTGGGTAAATCGAGGACGCCTCGATTTTTGAGCCGCTTATAAAAGGTTAGGGTGTTGCCGTCTTTCACATACAGGCGTTGATAGGCCTCTCCCTTATGCCTGAGAAGCTGATAGATCCTGTCCAGATCCATCTGGTGGGTGTTAGAGTACGAGAAACTATCGACTTCAGATTTAAAATAGACGGTTGTGTCCTGTCTGAGCATGAGCCGGTAAACAGCATATGAATTGTGTACTCCATCGGAATGATCACCCGCTTCAATGCCAAGGCCGACAGCACCGCTAACTCTGATCGTACCAAAGTCGTATCCCTGCTTGGTTCTGCGCGGCCGTTCGGTATAAATTTCCTTTTTACCCTCAATGGTTGCGTTTTCGGAAATAGGCTCGATGGACAGTCCCTGGACATACGGCGCCCGGTGATCTTTAACTCGTAGATTCGTTAAAAATGGGTTAAAAGGGTGTTCCAGTGGGGTGCGCAATTCGAAATGCAGATGCGGCGGACCAATTCCCGATGATCCGGTATATCCAATAACATCACCTTGCTTAAAATAGATGTGATACTTTGTCATTATCCGGTCGAAGCTGAATTCGTAAGTCTGAAGACGCAACGAATCAACAAGATGCCGGATTTTGGGGATGAAGTCTTCCAGATGAGCATATACGGAGAATGAACCATCTTTATGTCGGAGGTAAACGACATTTCCGTAGCCGTATGGATCGACACCCAGCCTGTATAATATCCCGGGCCGGGTCGCATAAACGGGGTATCCACGCCGCCCCCATGTTTTAATGTCCAGTGCGGCATGAAAATGGCCGGCCCTCGTTTCTGCAAAGGTAGACGAAATGTCGTGGCTGGCGTCGGTTGGCCACAACCATTTGATATTGTGTGAAAGGTACGGAGGGAGTGTCTGTGCGATTGCCGGAAGTTGCTTCCCTGTGAATATTAATGCAACAATAGCGGTGAAGAGTATGAGACGGATACGCAAGAGCCTGTTCTGTTGGAGTGGATTGATATTTTATCTTCGGCCTTTGAGGCAGGCGCCTGCGTAAATTATCTCCCGCTTTGCAGTTTTGCAAAGGATTTTTATCGGTTTTTAGCTGACGCCGACTTCCAGAACTACATTCTTCCCGCAGAGCGTTGCCCTGAGATGATCTCCTGAATGTATCGGTCCAACTCCTTCAGGGGTTCCCGTAAAGATGAGATCGCCGGGGTTCAACGTGAAAAAATGTGAAAGTTCGGAGATCAGATGCGCCACAGGAAAAATCATCTTAGAGGTATCTCCGCGCTGTTTGATCTCCTCATTCTGTTCAAGCTCGAACGTAAGTTGCTGGGGATCATCAACCTCGCCGGCAGGAATAAAGTTACTTATGGGAGCGAACGTGTCAAATCCTTTGCTGACCGTCCACGGAAGCGACTTGGATTTGGCTTGCGCCTGGAGATCACGCGCTGTGACATCGATACCAATGCCGTAACCCTCAACGTAGTTCAGTGCATTCTGCAGGGAAATGTTTTTACC
The DNA here is from genome assembly GCA_035266485.1 of Balneolales bacterium. GTDB lineage: Bacteria > Bacteroidota > Rhodothermia > Balneolales > DATFMH01 > DATFNI01. The sequence goes on along the minus strand of DATFNI010000110.1, from coordinate 2,939 downwards.
GGTTTTCCCGATTGCAACCACAAGCTCTGTCTCATAATGGACATCCTGGCTCTGGAAAGGAATCTGGATATTGTCACCGGAATAGATGATGGAGGTAACAGGTTTGATGAATATGACCGGGTTTTTGGGCACTTCATTTTTAAGCTCATGGGCATGAGCTACATAATTCCGTCCAATCCCAAAAATCGAATTTACTCGTAACCGGCGTTCCAAGCCGGGAATAGTGATCGAATCGGGCATAGATTAGATGATAAAAAAGCCCTAGTGTAGAAAACACTAAGGCCAATTACAGAAAATATTTCAGATAGTTCAGTTCGGATCCACATGAACGAACCGTCGGTCATTTTGACCTTTGGTAAAACGGACTGTGCCTTCCTGGATAGCAAAGATCGTATAATCGTTGCCTATGCCAACATTTTTACCCGGATGGAACTTGGTGCCACGTTGGCGTATAATAATATTTCCGGCAAGCACATGCTCGCCACCAAATTTTTTTACACCGAGGCGTTTTGAAACGGAATCGCGACCATTTTTAGTTGAGCCGCCACCTTTTTTATGAGCCATAACTGCTTACTGTTTCTGATGATTCACTATGTGGGAGATTCGTATCAAACGGTAAGTTTATCGATGCGTATCTGGGTCAGTTTTTGACGATGACCGGTACGCTTTTGATACCCTTTGCGCCGTTTTTTCTTGAATACGATGAGTTTATCGGCTTTCACATGGTCTACCACGGTAGCCTGAATCTGGGCACCTTCTACAACCGGCTTTCCGACATGGACTTTCTTATCATCATTGACGAGAAGAATACGGTCGAAGTCGACCTTTTCGTCTACATCATTTGCAAGATGATCCACATAAATTAAGTCGTTCTCGGCTACTTTGTATTGATGCCCGCCAATTTCTACAATTGCGTACATTATATCTGGGAGATAGCTTAAAGTTAAATTTCTTACAGAAACCAAAGATAAGAGTTCAGGAAATTATATCAAATTTTTTACCGTTAACTTTGAGTGGAACACTTCAGCGGAATCTGCTAATTTAGATCCCATTGGTTAACTGAATAACGGAAGAGGAAAAAATGATAAAAAAATTGCCAGATATTCATCGTGCGGCTTTAACATATAAGAACCGTTATCGTCTCAAACATGATGGAGGCAGAGCCTGGATCAAGGATTCCCAGCTGCATGATGCCCTGCAGGAACGGAATAAGTATTTGACAACGACAAAAAACGGGGACAACCTGGAATCCGTTGTTCCGTATCGCGTGGAAAATGTGGATGAAGAGGAAGCCTAGCATACCGGGTATTTCTATCCAATTATAGCAGGTTTTGTTTCGGGTGGCCGGTTCGTTGTAATCCGGCCTTTCTTATATGGAGTTTACCCGGAATTTTTCATCCATTGCCCCGTAGGTCGATAAAATTTAAACTGTTGGTACTGCTGAAGTTTCGGGTTTCGGGTTGATCAAATTATTTGGGTAAGTGTGAATTCAATATTCATGTGAAGGTTGCAGTTATGAATTATGAAATGCAGGATTTTCGAAAGGACGTAATTGAAGCAAGTGAGTCCATCCCTGTCGTTCTGGATTTTTGGGCAGAGTGGTGTGGACCGTGTCGGATTCTCGGGCCAGTGCTTGAGAAGCTTGCCGGAGAAGCTTCTGGAAAATGGAAACTGGTAAAAATCGATACCGAACAAAATCCACAACTGGCAGCACAATTTGGAATTCGAGGCATCCCATCGGTAAAAATGGTTTACCAGAAAAAGATTATCGCTGAATTTCAGGGTGCGCAACCGGAACCGGCTGTTCGCAAGTGGCTGGCTCAAAATCTTCCGGAATCGGAAAATGAGACTGAAAGCAAAGAACAACTGGAACAGTTGCTGGCCAGCGGGGATCGTAAACGCGCACGCAAGCTTGTGGAAAATGCTGTAAAAAACGATCCTGGCGATCTGGAATCCGTTGTCAAACTTGCAATGCTGCTATTACCAGGCGACATTGAATCAGCGGGGAAACTCCTGGGGAAGGCAGAAGAAAATACTAAGTTTGAGATCGAAAGGGAGACCCTTCAGGCCGTTGAACACCTTAAAGATCTGCAAAACGGGAAAACCCAGATAACGTCGACTGTCGATGGCCTTGCAGAAAAATACAAAGAGGCAGCGAAATCTTTGTTTAAGGAGGATTTTCAGGAAGCGCTCGAGCAGTTTCTTGATTGCCTGATCCGTGATCGCACGATGGATGAAGATGGTCCCCGCAAGGCTTGTATTGCCATCTTTACCATGCTTGGCAACCCGCACCCGCTAACGCAGCAGTACCGGCGACGGTTTTCGATGGCTTTGTATTGAACTTAGCTGGTTATCTGAAATTGGAAACTGGGAAAAGGAACGTTTGGGGACATAAGCGGGAATATCTCCGTTATTACCTGGGACAGAATAAAACAGGGGAGTTTATGGTAAACGAATGAAACCTGTTACAATGTGAGCCGCATCATTAAACCCAGGTCTTCTTTTTTATTTCCATTTATCAGACTCAGTCCGCTGCCAATAGTTTGTCGATTGATATATCGTGTCAGACCCAGCTTACCCCACATGGTGATGTGTTTTAATAAGGACCATTTTATAAGCAGATAGATACGTTGCCCTTGTCCATAGAAGGAAGGGATGTGAAACACATTCAGCATATCATTCTCGAAGGCATAAACACGCGAATGGTAATCATCGGTATCAAAGAAGCAGTACCGAAAATCCATCTGTATCGTGTTTAATGGTAGCCATCTTATATCCTGATAAAGAAGAAAGCCAACAGATCTGTTGACGGTTGTAGCTGTATATCGAACCCATTCAACACGTGACCGAAACTGTATATGCGGATCCGGTTTTGCTTCGATTTGTCCCCTTAATCTCAGCCGATTTTGCTCTCCCGTAAATAGGAAATCGCGACCCAA
>DATFNI010000109.1:0-2520 GCA_035266485.1 Balneolales bacterium | reverse complement strand
CCAACTACGTACGTGCCGACCGGAGCACCGAAAGCGATATTTATTCGATTGTAAATGTTTATCGCGTTAACCGCCATGGTTAAATCAATCAATTCTTCTTCAGAAAATTGCTCGATTGCTTCGGTATAAATCTCATCAGGTACCAAACTGCCGGTAAGTTTAGTGAGTGCCTCAGCCCAGGCCAGGGCGGCACGTTCCCTGTCGCTGTAAAAGGGTGCTTCGCGCCATGCATCCATAACATACAACCGCTGCTCGGTTTCTCCTTCGGCCCGAAGGTCCTTGGAGTGCATGTCGAGACAAAACGCACAGCCATTGATTTGCGAGACTCTGTAATAAACAAGGTTTAACAAGGACTGTTCGATGGATGATTTCGCAAGATACTTGTTTAACCCATACAAGGCACTCAATGCCTGCTGTCCTTTTTCCTGGATATTGATTCTTGGTTCCATAGTGTCTTCTTTTTTGATTTGATGTTTCAACTACACCCTAATGACAAATGAAGAGCGCAGAATTGGACAGGGCCTTTAAAATTTTCGACGGGATCACAAAATGATAATGCGTTAGAATAGAACACGGATAAGACAAATGCCTCACGTAGGGAACCCCAGCGATGGTTTTCATGGATTAGTGAGGGACTAGGAATGCGAGGCTGTCCGAAAAGTCATTATACTTATTGAACTGGCTAAAAATAGTAGGCCTTTCAACCTTCATTATGGAACATGCCGTTTTTCCCCCTTAAAAAAGGGGGCAAGGGGGTTGTTTCCCAGCGTGACATATTCGAACCCCTAAATAAATTAGACTTAAATTTTTTCAGTTATGCTTTTTGGAGAGCCTCTTTGGGAAGAGGTTTATCTTATCTCTCATAAAGTTCGATCGGAAGACTATCGGGATCATTGAAGAAGGTGAATTTCTTGTTTGTTGGCTCATCGACCCGGACAGGTTCCACCGCGATTCCTTTTTCCTGCAGGATCTTTACCTGATGTTCAATATCCGATACCTCGAAGGCGAGATGCCTCAGCCCGGCTGCCTCCGGCCTGGAAACCCGGTCCGGCGGGTTGGGAAAGGAGAACAGTTCAATGACGTACTCCCCGTTCAGGGATAAATCCAGTTTATAGGATTTCCTTTCCTTCCGATAGGTCTCTTTGATGATGTCCAGCCCCAGAACGTCCGTGTAGAATGACTTCGACTTTTGATAATCGGAGCAGATGATGGCGATGTGATGTATCCGGTTTAGTTTTATCATTTCTATTAAACACATTATTTCGGGAAAAGGACAAAATATAAAATATTGTGATCAGGCAGGTCCGGAGGCCATACGATCATCTGTTTCAGTCCTTTGACCAAGCAAGTAAGAGATTAGCAATCCGTATACGAAATTGGAAATCCCGACTTCAAACACGTGTCCCAGACGTATGTAAGCAGGCATATACTCGTTATGCGGAATCAGTGGAGCTATCCCGCCCAATACCGAGAAGATCAATCCTACCAAAACGGCTCTTTTGAATATGGATATATCTGATGTCTTCAAAATCATGACTGCGATACCCATAAATATAAATCCTCTAAGTACCTGTGTGCCGATCATCAAACCAACAGTTGGAAGTTTGCCTTTGTAAAATGTCAGCAATTGGGGATAAACAGACTGCAAAATAAATCCTGCAACCAGGTAGATGACGATATACGAAAAGTCACCCGTAATGACCCGCCATAGCCAGCTCAACAAAGACCGGTGGCGGAAGCGTAACTTTCGGGGGTTGTCATTCCATTTATCGAATTGGTATACCAGAAATGGTGAGATAATCAGCGCGACAATCAGATCCTGAATCATTGAATAAACAGTCTCGGGTCGGTCTGTTACATTGTATATGAAAGCTTCTATGAGATTATTAAAGGAGCTGATGATGAAATAGATGATGAAGATGGCAACGACAAGTTTCACCCCTCTCAGGTTTGAATAAGCGATATAAACTCCCAGTATCAATACAGTCAGCAGATTGGAAAGAATCAGCCAACCGTAATTTGCCAGGTGAAATGCGCGACTGTAGAATAGATTTTCAATAAAAAATAGTAGCGTTAATAATATAGCTGCCAGGCCGCATCTAATAAGAAATTTTAGTGTATTTGAAGTGTCCATATCGTACAGTGAGATGGCTTCTGCGTTTTAGTTATTGATTAAAAAAACACACAGATTTCCCAGGTTTCTGGTGGAGTACAGGTTATAGGAGTTGGTTACCTCAGGATATTACGTTAATGGATTGGAAAAGTTCAGTTTCCCTGCGGCCAACTCATGTCAGATTTCTCAATAAGCTTGAAATAGCAGATCCATTCATGGAGATGTCATCCTCTGAGCCCCACTCTTGCTTCAAACATCAGCATTGGCGGTTTTGGGGCGAAGGATCTCGTTTATATGCAGAAATGATCGTTGAACCGACCAGATCGCTGCAATACCATATCGCGGCGAGCACACCTCCGACTATCCTGGCCGTACGGGGCGACTGACAATGTGCATCCAGATAGTGC
>DATFNI010000108.1:0-5993 GCA_035266485.1 Balneolales bacterium | reverse complement strand
TGTGCCGCTTTAGGATGTGGTGCCGTCTTCATGCTTGCGGCGGTATATGTCACATGTACGTTGTGAACATCCGGAATCTGCACCATATCCACCGGGTTGCCGATCATTTCCTGGAAATATGCTTCGGTATACCAGACAGGTCCGGCATCAGATTCTTTTCGCATGATGCGCATCGGGCTCTGACGGTGATGGATGTGGGTAAGGAAGGTCGTCCCATCCTGAACTTTGGTGACCATTATGCGTGTGCGCAGCTTCTCCCCACCGGCTTTGATGTACGCCTTTTCAATCTGTTTGGCGATTCCTTCCCAGTGTGGATTTGGCATTGTCACCCGTATATCGTTGGATGCCAGATCATTCAGTGAGGCGATGTGCCTGGGATTTCCCTTGTACACCATGATAGCCAATCGATTGCGAGCGTAATCTTCCGTTGAAGAAAACCAATGCTTTTGATCCTGAAGCATGGCGATCCGACCTTTGCCGGCGGTATAGACATCCGGTTTCAGCGCAATCCGCATGTTTCCAATTATAAGCGCACCGGTCTCGATCTGCCGGACCAGGATTCCGGGCGGAAGGGTCTCGATGAAGACACGATGGTACTGCGGATAAGCTTTCTTGAACGCTTTGACCAGGTCGTCCATCACCATAAACTGATTGCCTGCGAAAAAGACTACCAGTTGTGGATTGACGATATCGCCCCGCAGGTCCGGGACGTTATCGATGCCGTCGATCGTAAAGTTTTTGCCGTTCTGTGGGGGCGTGGTCCATGGCGGCGAGATATGCGCCTGCTGCGCACTTACCACACGGGGCAGAAGCATCAATGCTGCCATTAGGGCTAATACCGGGAAAAACCGGGTGAAATGTGTCGTATTCATAGAAGTTCTTTTAATTCACTTTGAGGATTTCGATTGCTTCTTATGCGCCTCGATAATAGGTTGGAACGGACCATATTGGTGCTGCTCTTGCGTGAAATGATCGGCATACGGCGGATAGGGACAGTCGACCGGCTTCAGCGAAAGCACAGGGAAATCCTTATCCAGATGAGACATGCCTGGACGTGTTTTCGAGTTGATGTATCCCGCTACATCGTATGCCTCGGCGTCAGTCAGAACCGGCTTTTTGTACGTCGTTCCGAACGGCATATTGGCTTTTATGAATGCGGCAGCTTTTAACACGCGGTGCATACCGGCCCCCTGGTTGAAGCTGTCGGAACCCCAAAGAGGCGGGTAGAGATATCCTTTGGAGGGATCCTTCGGATCATTCATCTTGCCTTGTCCGTTCTCACCATGACAGCTTGCACAGGTCGACATAAATATCTTTTTGCCATTCAACAGACTGGCTTCACGATCCGGATAATGGATCTTGACGAATCCGGTTCCCGGCACTTTTTCGCCTAACGGAACGCCACGTCCCAGCCAGGTCATGTATGCGACAATAGCTTTCATCTCCTGCCCGTCCAGCGGCAGCTTCTTTCCATTCATGCTTCGTTGCATACAACCGTTGATACGGTCCTCGATGGTGGCGAGGGCATCGGCACGTTTCCGGAATTGTGGAAAACGGCCGGTGACCCCGACAAAAGGGGCTGCGAACTTCTTTTGTCCGGATTCAATATGGCAATTCTGACAGGCCAGGTTGTTGCCCGCCAATCTCATGGCTGGATTTTTGACATCCGGACCAATGATTGATGCGGTGTGTGTTACCAAGTCATATCCATATCTGATCATGTCTCCCTGCTTTCCCGGTGGAAGGGAATCCAAATTGAAACGTGATTCGGCGAAGAAGTCGGGTTTTTTATCTTGATTCCGGTTTCTTGGTTCTTCTTTCCTGAAATAGAAAGAATAGGCCAATCCGAATGCAGAGAATACCAACAGGACAAGCAGAATACCGATTGTAACGGGTACACCCGATTTTTTGGAAGACACTCCACTCATAGACTTTAATGCTTAAATGTCTGGTCAATTATGAATGAAAGTATAACTATTCAGCATGTATAAGAACAAACGATTAATTTTATATATTCAATCAAAAAAATTGATTAATAAATAAAAATATGGTCACTCTCAATCAACTGCGGATCTTTCTGGCTGTAGCGCGGCGGGAACACATGACAAAGGCATCACAGGATATCAATTTAAGTCAGTCTGCTGTGAGCATGGCTATCAGCGACTTGGAGGAAAAGCTAAAGGGGCCGTTGTTTGAACGTACAGGCAGGAACCTGAAACTAAATGACCGAGGCCGTCTACTGCGCCGGGAAGCATCCCAAATATTGAACCAGGCAGATGACATGATATCTCTTTTTACGAATGATGAGGGGGAATTGCATGGCGACCTCAAAGTAGGGGCCAGTTCCACAATCGGAAATTACCTTTTGCCAGGGATCATCGGTCGTTTTAAGAAACGGCATCCGCAAGTCACGATCGATCTGGATATCGCAAATACCGGACAAATAGAATCGCGGTTGCTGGATCTGACACTCGACCTGGGATTGACGGAGGGTCCGGTTCAACACAAGGATATCTCATCCTCAAACTGGCTGACCGACCGGCTGGTTGTGATTGCCGCACCCGGTTATTTTGAAGAAAAGAAATCCGGACTGACTGTTGATGAGTTAAAACAGGTCAAGTGGATCATGCGGGAGAAAGGCTCGGGAACACGCGACGTTTTTGAACGGGCCATCCAACCACATGCCGAGAACATTGATATCTTCTTAACCTTTGGTCATACCGAAGCGGTTAAACAAGCCGTGATGGCCGGACTGGGGGTCGGATGTTTGTCGTGGTATACGGTATCACGGGAGATAGATAGGGGCAATATGATCCAACTGGAGGTCCCTGAACTCAGCCTGGAACGAACACTCAGGATAATCAACAGGGAGGGGAGTCACATCAGCCGGTTGTGCAATGGGTTCTGTGAGTTTCTGAAAAGGGAAACAGAGTAACGTTTTTTAATAGAAACAGAATACGGATGACACGAATGAGGCGGACTTGCATCGATGGTGGAAGTGATAAAAACAGTCTCCCAGGATTATCTGTATGGGACTAACTATTCAGAATCTGAATCACATGATCCGTTTTATGCGATTTTTTATATGCAATGAATCGGGTTGATAAATACCTTTTGATTACAAAGTGTTGCCTCTTTTATGTGAAAATCTAGTTATCACCCGGGAATCTTTTCCTGTCTTACTCATTTAGTTTTTGCTAAATTCAATGAAAACGCTTTTTGCCACAAACCGGAAAAAATCATGCTTCAGCAATATGTAGAGCGGTTGGTCGATCTGCTCGACCCATCCCTGAATGACATTTATAATATGACGGTCGAAGAGGCGCGTCGGCGGGTTTTGGAAGGCACACCCGAAGAAGTCCGTGAAATTGAAGGTTCGTTTGCCATCATTGCACGCGATGGCAAAACGGTGCGCATGGCCCGTTCCCTGGACCGGCCGATGCGTTATTTCCTTGCCAAACGCATCGAGGGTCCTGCACTGGTGGTTGCCGATCGTATCGATGCCATCTATGAATGGCTCAAATCCGAAGGTTTTGACGATCAGTTTCATCCGAGCTATACCCGTATGATTCCGGCGCACTTCGTTGTTGAGATCCAACTGGTCGGATGCCCGGACCCAAACCCTGTCTATACCCGTTTCTTTGATCCGCCCAGCGGTACGCTGCCTGCTGACCTGGATGTCATCGGCAAGCAGTACATCGGGCAACTGGCCGAGGAAATCCGCAAGTGGCTGCTGCATATCCCGCAGGATGCGCCGATCGGTGTTAGTTTCTCCGGTGGAATCGACAGCGGTTCGGTGTTTTTGGTCACCTATTATATGATACGGAAACTTGGCATGAATCCCGGCCGGTTGAAAGCCTTTACCCTTGATCTTGGCGAAGGGCCTGATCGTGACCAGGCCTTCCGTTTCCTGGATCAACTGGGACTCTCGCTCTTCCTGGAACCGATCGATGCCGATCTATCTGATGTCGACAGCAGACGAACCATCGGCATCGTTGAGGATTACAAACCTCTGGATATCGAATCGGCAGCTATGAGCCTGGCGTTGTTAAAGGGGATTCGCGACCGTTATCCCGACTGGCGATACCTGCTCGATGGAGAAGGCGGAGACGAGAATCTGCGTGACTACCCGATCGAAGGTAATCCGGAACTGACGATCCGCAGTATCATCAACAACCGCATGCTGTATCACGAAGGGTGGGGCGTGGACAAGATCAAGCACTCGCTTACTTACAGCGGCGGGCTCAGCCGTTCGTATGTCCGTTCGTATGCAACGGCACGCCACTACCGGTTCGATGATTTCAGTCCTTATATGCGTCCGAATGTCGTTGAGGTCGCCGAAAGCATCCCGTTCAGAGAGATCACCCAGTACGATAAAGAGCGGCTCTATAGTTTGAAGGGCGAGATCGTTTCCAGAGGAGTAAAGCAGATCACCGGGATGGATATGCCGGTCTTTGAAAAACGGCGGTTCCAACATGGTGCGGTGCCTGAAGAACAACTTAAGGACGTACTTCCGTCCAAAGAGATCGATTATCGCCGCGCGTTCCAGGCCATGTATATATAGTACTTAGGAGTACTTCGAGTGCCTGGAGTACTTAAAGTTAAGCCTACACTTCGAAAAATGAATACTGATGGTAAATGGTCATTCATTAGTCATTCAGCTTCGCTGTCATTCGGTTGTATCACAATGCAAAAGGATATTGTCTTTAACATAAGACCATTGGATGACAACCGAATGACCATTGAATGACTAATGAATTCTTACAGATGGCTATTGTGTATCCGAATAAGTCTAGTGAACGCCGCAACTGGATAGAAAACGCACGACCCAAGCGCAACAAAATGGATCCATGGCATCCCTATGCGTGGACGAAGGACAAAGAACTGACGGCAGATGGGCGGATCGTTGAATCAGGTGCGATATTCCTGACCAACCGGGAGTGCCCCTGGCGGTGCCTGATGTGCGATCTTTGGAAAAACACGCTGACTGAATCGGTGCCTGCCGGAGCGATACCAGAGCAAATACGCTTCGGTCTGGACAGGCTTGGCAGAGTAGACGAGATCAAACTGTACAACAGCGGCAGCTTCTTCGATCACAAGGCGATTCCACCGGATGATTACACAGAGATAGCAAAACTCATGGCGCCATTCGATCGGGTGATTGTAGAATCACATCCGTCATTAATTGGGGATGATTGTCTACGCTTCCGGGATCTGCTGGATGGCGAACTTGAGGTTGCCATGGGGTTGGAGACAGCGCATCCGGAAGTTCTGGAAAAATTGAACAAAGGTATTACACTCGATTCCTTCCGGAAAGCAGCGGATTTCCTATCAAAAAATGAGATCGGCCTGCGTGTGTTTATTTTGGTCCGGCCACCGTTCATGAGCGAGGAAGAAGGGTTCGAGTGGGCCTGTCGTTCACTCGATTTTGCTGATCGGGCAGGGGCCTCAGTTTCTATCCTAATTCCGACCCGAGGGGGCAACGGAGCGATGGAACTTCTCCGTGAACAAGGAGATTTCGACCCTCCAAAACTGCATACCTTAGAAAAAGCTCTGGATTACGGAATTAATAACATTTCCGGGCGTGTCTTTACCGATCTCTGGGACTTGCAACAGTTTTCCGATTGTCCCATTTGTTTTGAAAAGCGCAAGAAACGTTTGGAAGAGATGAATATGAAACAGGAACTTCACGGCTATCCCGAATGCGGGTCCTGTCTGTATCATGAAGAAAAGAAGACAGAATATGGAAGACAGAAGTCAGAATGATCGACCCATTGCACCCTAACACTTTAACACTTTCAAAACACAAAATGACTGATCTGATCATCGTCGGTTCCGGCTTTGGAGGGTCATTAATGGCCATGATAGCCCGGAAACTGGGATTCTCCGTAGTACTGTTGGAGAAATCGTCGCATCCCCGTTTTATTATCGGAGAATCTACGACGCCGCTGACCAACCTGTATCTCGAACAGATAGCTGACCGGTATGGATTC